>DATFDU010000203.1:0-2561 GCA_035251915.1 Dongiaceae bacterium
CGCCGAGGTCGACGAGATCCTGATCACCGGCGGCGATCCGCTGATGGCGCCGAAGCTGCTGCGCATCGCGTTCCAGGCGCTTGCCGCTCACGCGCCCAACATCCGCACCATCCGCATCGGCACCCGCGTGCCGTTCCAGGATCCCGATCGCATCAACGACGACCTCATGTCGGTACTGACCTCCCTGCCCGGCTATCGCATCGAGATCGGCGTCAACGTCAATCATCCGATCGAGTTCTGGCCGGAATCGCGCGCGGCGATCGCGCGCCTCAAGGCCACCGGCGCGACGATCTACAACCAGCATCCGCTGCTCAAGGGCGTGAACGACGACCTCGCGGTGCTGGCGCAGCTCTATGCGCTGATGCGCGACAACGGCATCGAGGCGCACTACCTGTTCCACGCCATCCCGATGCAGGGCATGCGGCACCACCGCACCTCGGTGAAGAAGGGTGCGGAGCTGGCGATGCGCCTTTCCGCCTCCGGCGAGTTCTCCGGCCGCGCCAAGCCGCACTACGCGCTGATGACCGACATCGGCAAGATCGTGCTCTATGACGGCGCCATCATCGCGCGCCGCCCGTCCGATAACTCGCTGCTGCTGCGCTCCGGCTACCGCCTGAAGGACCGCAAGACGTGGAACCCCAGCTGGCGCGTCCCGGCCAGCGTGCAGGTCGACGACGAGGGTTTCATGTGCGTCTGGTACAAGGACGGCGAGGACGAAGCCTGGAGCGAGCTCGGCCTGTGGGGCAACCTGCCCCTCGCCAGCAACGACACCGACCCGCGGACCAGCTCGATCGCGGGCTAGCGCTACATCGCGGAAGCGCGCAGCTTACATCCTGACCGTCCAGCGTGAGAGGAGAGCTTGTCAGGATGCGCCAGAGGCGAATGCATTGCTGATTTCCCGGACCTGGCAAAGCCTTCGCCGCGTCGGCCCCACTCTTGACGCCTTCCTCAAGGCAGCCGCGGCCGGCACCGGCAGCTGGCTCCGCGTGACCTTCGTCGATCTGGGTCGGCAGTTCCGCTGGTCCTACCTGCCGCCGCTCATGGTCTATTTTGCGGCCGGCGTCTCCGGGCTGACGGCGATCGTCGGTACCTTCTTCATAAAGGACTATCTGGACCTGTCGGCGGCGTTTCTTGCCGGGCTCGCCTTCTGGGCCGTCATTCCCTGGGCGCTCAAGATGCCGCTCGGCCATTTGGTCGACCTGATCTGGCGCTGGAAGGCGCTGCTGGTCTGGCTTGGCGCAGGGCTGATCGCGGCCAGCGTCACCATCATGTACGCCTTGATCGCCCATACCGAAGCGATGACCGCGCTCCTGTCCGCCGAGGCTTGGTACGTCATGGCCGCCCTGCTGGCGCCCAGCGGCTACGTCGTTCAGGACACGGTGGCGGACGCGATGACGGTCGAGGCGGTGCCGCGGTTCGATGAGAACGGAAAGAGGTTTGCGGAAGCCGACATCAAGGCCATGCACACCACCATGCAGACCCTCGGCCGCTTCGCCATCATCAGCGGGACGGTGGCGGTGGCGTTGGTCAACGTCGTGATGTTTGAAGGCGTCGCGGCGCAGGAGGAGGCGGAAAAGGCGGCCATCTACGCCGACATCTACCTGCTGGCGCTGATCATACCGGCGGTTTCCGTCAGCGGCGTCATCCTCGGATCGGTGATGCGGCAGTGGCGGGCCAGACGGCTGCGTGCACAGGGCCTCGAGAGAGAAAAGATCGAGGCGGACCTTTTCGCCCCGCCGGAGAAGGTCAAGCCCAACTGGTTTATCCTTGGCGGCAGCGGCGCATTCGTCGTCTTCAGCCTGGCCACCGGGGTCGGCGACGTGCCCTACGCGCAGGAGATCATCTTTGCCGGCTCCATGGCGATCGTCGTCTTCCTGATCCGGCGCCTCGTGCTGGAGCTTGCACCCGAGCTGCGCGGTCCGCTGATCGGCACCGCCATCATCATCTTCATGTTCCGGGCGGTGCCACGGCCGGGACCCGGCGCCACCTGGTTCCAGATCGACGTGCTCGGGTTCGACCAGCAGTTCATCTCGGTGCTGTCGCTGGTCACCTCCGTGCTGACGCTTGCCGGCCTGGTGGTGCTGCGGCCGCTCATGGCGCGGCGTTCCATCGCCTATATCGTCGCGCTGCTGACGATCGCCGCAGCCGTGCTCTCGCTGCCGGACATCGGCCTGTACTACGGCCTGCACCAGTGGACGGCGGCGTGGACCGACGGCGTCGTCGATGCGCGTTTCATCGCGATCATGGACACGGCCCTGGAATCGCCGCTCGGCCAGGTCGCGATGATCCCGCTGCTGGCCTGGATTGCCCGCAATGCGCCGGCAAACCTCAAGGCGACCTTCTTTGCCGTGATGGCATCGTTCACCAATCTCGCCCTCTCGGCCGGCTCGCTGCTCACCAAATACCTGAACCAGATCTTCCTCGTGACCCGCGATGTGCGCGATCCGGCGACCGGCGCCGTTGAGATCGCCGCCGATTACAGCGAACTCGGCTGGCTCTTGATGTCCGTCGCGATGATCGGCATCGCCGTGCCACTGGCAGTGATTGCGATGGTGCAGAAC
>DATFDU010000204.1:0-6386 GCA_035251915.1 Dongiaceae bacterium
TGAGATCGGCCAGAATCTTGCCCACCGCATCGCGGGGCGCATGGCCGAGAATGCGGGTGGCGGCGGTATTGAACTCGACGATCCGGCCATCGGTGTCCATGCTGATGATGGCGTCGAACGCGGTGTCGAGGATGGCGCGCACCCGGGTCTCGCTGGCGCGCAGGTCGATCTCCACGGTCTTGCGGTCGGTGATGTCGCGCAGCGATCCGACCAGGCGCGTGGCGGCGCCGTGCTCGTAGACGATCAGGCCGCGGATCACCACCCAGCGCTGCTGCTCGGCGCGCCCCTCGGTTGTCCTGAGGCGCGCCTCGAACTCGAACTTGCGCCGCCGCTCGGCGAGGCAATGCGCCAGGTATTTGCGCCAGACGACGGCGTCCTTCGGCCTCAGCTGCCGCGCGAAGGCCTTGGGCGAGGCGAGGGTGCCCTCCGGCAGGCCCAGGATCTCGTAGAGCCGCGGCGAGAAATAGGTGCGGTCCTCGGTCAGGTCCCAGTCCCACAGGCCGTCGTTGGCGCCGCGCGCCGCCAGGGCATAGCGCTCGCGGCTGTTGCGCAGCGCCTCGTCGGTCGCCGCCCGCTCGATCGCGCCGCCGATCAGCGCGGCGGCGGTCTTCAGCACCTCGATCTCGAGCGCGTGCCAGACCCGCTCCTCCTGGCAATCGTCGAGCCCGAGGAAGCCCCAGACGCCGGTGCGCAGCATGATGGGGACGGAGATGAAGCTCTGGGTGCCGTGCTCGAGGAAGGTCTGGCGGGTCTCGCCGGTCACCTCGTGCAAGCTCGCCTGCACGATCTCGCCGCGCTGGCGCGCCAGCGCCCAGTCGTGCAGCTGGCCCTCCGGTTCCCGGAGCGGAATGTTGTGGTAGCGCGGATCGTCGCTGAGCCTGGCGTAGCCGGGCTCGGCCCAATCGTAGCGGCAGCTCTCCACCGGCTCGCCGTCCGCCCGCTTGTGGAACTCGAACAGGGTGACGCGGCTGACGTCGGTGGCGCGGCCGAGGCGGTTCAGCAGCTCCTGGATGCCGACCCGCCAGTCGGCGACGCCGACGATCTGCGCCGCCGCGTAGGAGATGGCGTCCAGCATGGCGGTGCGCCGCGCCAGCTCTGCCAGCGCCGCGGTGGCGTCGACTGTCTGATCGACCGGAAATGCCCCTTTGTTCAACCCGCCGCCTCGCCTCCCCTAGCCCCGAAGCGGGGATAATACAGGTCGGTCTCTGAACGATCTATGAGCGTTTCGGACTAAAAAATAAAGGGCGGGGCTTTCGCCCCGCCCGCCTTGTCTTTTGACAGAGTGGATCGACTAGAGAGTGAAGATCCAGTTTGAGATCAGCACCACTGCGACGCCTGCGGCAAGCACCACGTAGGGCAGAACGCCAGCCTTCTTCTCTCCGAGCTCGCCGGACTTGAGGCCGAGATCAGCCAGCATTTGCGGCGGGAACTGGCCCTTGTCCTGGACATAGTGCCGGAACGCGAACACCGGAATGATGAGCGCGGCGGCGCCAAGGCCATACCAGAGCGCCTCGGCGTTCCACACCTTGGCGCCGGCACCCATGAAGATCGCGTTCACGAACGCGAAGGCAGTGCCGAGCGCCAGGATGATGGTCGGCGCTCTGTACGGCCGCTCGATGTGGCCGCTGTCGATCCGGTGGATCCAGCCGGCGTTGAGGTTGAGGAAGTTGAAGATGATGTAGCCGCAGTTGCTGACCGCCAGGATGAAGTAGTAGGCGGTGGCATCGGTCGAGGCGATGGAGAGCAGGACCAGGTTGAACACCAGGTCCGTCCACATCGCCGCGGTCGGCGCGCCGTTGTGGTTGACGTGCGACAGGTAGCGCGGCAGCCAGCCGTCGATCGAGCCCTGATAGAGCGTGCGCGACGAGCCCGCCATCGCCGTGACGATGATCAGGATCAGCGCCGCGATCATCAGGATCACGAACAGGGTGCTGACGATCTCGCTGCCGCCCGCCACCATCGCGCCCATGGCATGGGCGACGCCCGTGCCGGCCACGATGTCGCCGGCCAGCATGCCCTCGAGGCCGAGATAGCCCTGGAAGGTGATCGGCACCAGGATGAACAGGACCAGGCACAACAGGCCGGAATAGAAGATCGCCTTGAAGGTGTCGGTCTTGGGGTTCTTGAACTCGCTGGTGTAGCAGATCGCGGTCTCGAACCCATAGGTCGACCAGGCCGCGATGAACATGCCGCCCAGCACCAGGGTCCAGCCGCCGATGTTCCACGCGCCCGGCTCGGGCGAATAAGCCGCCGCCAGAGGCACGAAGGGCGAGAAGTTCTCGGCATGGAAGTTGCCGTTGAAGAACGGCACCACGCCGACCACGAACAGCGTGATCACGATGATCAGGCCGACGACGGTCTGCACGCTCGCGGTCGCCAGGATGCCGCGGTGCTGGATGGCAAAGGCCAGCAGCATCAGGATGGCGCCGATGACGAAGGTCCAGTTGAAGGACATCGTCACCACCTCGCCGAACGGGATGGTGAACAGGACCCAGTTGTGGACCGGCATCAACGCCACGGTCGCCGCGGCCTCGTCGACCACGTTGCCGGCGGCAGCCTGGGTCGCGATGTAATTTCCGATCGTCGCCGCGTCCGGCGTCGGCTCCATCAGGTTCAGGATGTAGCCGGCCGCGATCGCGGTGCCGAGCGAGAGCACCGGCGTCCAGGCGATCCAGTTGCACCAGACCGAGAGCGGGGCGATGAACTTCCCGTAGCGCAGCCAGGCCGCCGCGCCATAGACCGAGGCGCCGCCGGACTTGTTCGGGAATAGGCCGGCGATCTCGGCGTAGGTGAAGGACTGGATCAGACCCATGCACATGGACACGGTCCAGACCGCAAAGGCCGGGATGCCGACCGTGCCGGCGATGCCGCCGATCGAGAACACGACCAGGGCGGGTACGCCGCTGGCGACCCAGAACGCGCCGCGCCAATCGATGGCGCGCTTCAGGGTGTTTTCGCCGTTCGCAGTGGTGGTTGTTGCGCTACTGACCGACATAGTTCCTTTCCCCCAGGTTCAAGTCGTCGAAGGTGCGAGTCTCCAGCCGCCGGCTCGCTTGCCGTCCGCCGATACGCATTGCGCAGATTGTCAGGTCCTGTGGTCCCCTTCGCCTGGCCAAATGCGGCCCGGTTTCCGACAACGCCGGCCATGCCCGACTCGCAGGGGCTCCGGCCGGATGGCGGCGATGATGCGCCAGTTTGTAGCGCCAATCTAGATCAATTTTGGGGAAGTGGTATGGAATTGGTTGAGAAGGATGCAAAAAACCAATCCCGCCAGACCGTTCAGTCCATGACGGCGCCGACCAATTGTCGCCGCGCATAGTGCAGATGGTTGGTGATCATGGCAACCGCGCTGTCGACATCGCGCGCGCGGATGGCTTCGAACAGGGCGGAATGGTCGCGATTGTAGTCGGCGATGCGCTCGGGCGTCAGCACCTTGTCCTTCATCGCCATCCATTGCTGATGCGCGCGCACCTCGTTGATCTGGCGATAGAGCGAGATCAGCAGCGGGTTGCGCGTCGCCTCGGCGATCAGGAGGTGGAACGCCTCGTCCCAGCGCGAGAAGCTTTCGCGCTCCTGGCACTCGCGCTCCTGCCGCTCCATCAGCTCCGACATCCGGTCGATGTCGCGCGCCGCGGCGTTGATGCAGGCGAGCCGCGTCATGTAAGGCTCGAGCGCGATGCGCACGTCGATCAGCTCCAGCGGGCTGGTCTGGTCGGCGACGTCCTCGGCCGCCGGGCGCAGGGGCGAGTTGACGAAAGTGCCGCTGCCGATGCGGCGGCTGACCAGGCGCTCGGCCTCCAGCTGGTCGAGCGCAGCCCGCACCGTCGTGCGCGAGGTCCCGAATGCTTCGGCCAGCTGGCGCTCGGCCGGCAGCTTGTCGCCATGGCCGTATTGGCCGGCCTGAATCGCCTGTCTCAGTTGTCCGGTGATCCAGGACGACCCCTTCACGGGGTCATTCACGAGCTTCACCATGGTCTCTCCCTGATCTTCACGCCGGGGTGGAAACGCCGGGTTCTCGCCGATTTTACGTCACAATGCCGGTCCCGCGCCAGCCAATAACAACCAATCAAACCCATTTCTGTGCCTTTTGAAAAATTGGTTTGTAACCGGCTGGGGCGCGGCTATAGTGGCTACGCCTGTCATCCGCTTACTGGGAAACGGAGTCCATGGCCCTACCAAGTCACGCGAAATACGTCATCGTCGGCGCCGGCATCCACGGCCTGTCGACCGCCTGGCACCTGGGCGAGAACCTGCGCAAGAGCGGGAAGGGCAGCGGCAAGGACATCCTGGTCATCGACAAGACCGGCATCGCGGCCGGCGCCTCCGGCATCGCCTGCGGTGTCGTGCGCAACAACTACTTCCAGCCTGCCATGCGCCGCCTGATGGCGCACAGCGTCTCGGTGTGGGAAAGCGACCCCGAAGCCTTCTCCTATCACCCGGTCGGCTATATGCAGATCAGCCCCGAGGTGATGCACGAGGACGTCGCCTCGATCTACCAGCAGCAGAAGGAGATCGGCTACCCGTCGGTCTTCATCGAGGGCGAAAAGGACTGCATGACCTATATGCAGGGCCTGTTCTCCGACTGGCAGGCCAAGGGTATCACTTCGGTCCTGCACGAGAAGAAGGGCGGCTACGCCAACAACACGCGGTCGATCTACGGCCTCGCCAAGAAGGCGGAGAACGAGGACGTGCGCATCCTGACCGGCGTGAAGGTCACCGGCTTCGAGAAGGATGCTTCGGGCGCGGTCAAGGCGGTCCTCACCGACCAGGGCAAGATCGGCTGCGACCAGGTCATCATCGGCACCGGGCCGTGGGTCAAGCAGGTCTGGGACATGCTGGAACTGCCCAAGGACATCTCGATCAAAGGCCGCGACGGCCAGATGCATCACAATGTGCCGATGTGGACCTTCTGGTCGCTGCAGGAGGGCACGCTCGGCGTCGACCCGAAGCTGCAGCGCACCAACGACGGCCAGATGCCGCCGGTGATCCATGTCGACACCGATGCGCCGCTGACCTCCGACGTCGACGGCACGGTCATCACTGACAAGCTGTGGGGCATCTACTACAAGCCGGACTTCCATTTCGGCGGCGTGCAGGGCGGCGCGATGCCGTTCAAGGTCAAGACGCCACCTGAGTCCGTGAAAATTGATCCGTACGGGCCGGAGAGCCCGGACTTCATCGTCGGCGACGACTTCGCCCACATGTGGGTGTCGGCGCTGGCCTTCTGCCAGAAGCGCTTCGAAGGCACCATGCCGAAATACAAGAAGGAGCCCTCCGGCGGCATCGGCAGCTTCACCGCCGATTCGTTCCCGGTGTTCGACCGGTTCTGCGACAACGTCTACGTGATCGCCGACAGCAATCACGGCTACAAGATGATCGGCGTCGGCAAGCTGGTGGCGGACGACATCTGCGGCAACGAGAGCGACCTGCTCAGCCCGTTCCGCTTCTCGCGCTTCGCCGAAGGCAAGCTGCACCCGACCTCGCACTCACCGTTCCCGTGGAGCTGAGATGCGAGAGGCGCCCCTTCATCTGTCACCCCGGACAGCCGCGCCGAGCGCAGCGACGGGGCGGGTGATCCGGGGCCCATGGGGCTTTGCCGTCGCGCGGATGGATCGCATGGGTCCCAGCTCTACGCCGCTGCGCGGCTTGGCCGGGATGACAGCCTGTTAGGAGATCGACCGAAGACGCATTGAAAAGTTGGCAGGGAGCACGCTTGGCGTGTTGAGCTAAGCGCTACGAAGGCAGAATAGGGAGAGGAGGACCGCGATGACCGATTTGGAAGCCCATGTCCAACAACCTGGCCGCGCCGAGCTCGTCAAGAAGGTGCGGGAGAAGATCAACGAACTGGGTATCAGCTACATCTACTACCAGTTCGTCTCGGTGACGGGACGCATCGTCGGCAAGGGCATCCCCGCCGATCATTGGGAGGCGACCGCCGAGCGCGGCTTCCAGCTGGTCTACGGCTCCACCGCCAACCTGTTCGTCGACCGCCACAGGAACTATATCGGCTACGGCCCCGAAGCCTCCGAGCTGGTCGGCATTCCCGACCCCGAGACCTTCGTGCAGCTGCCGTGGGACAAGCGGGTCGCGCGCGTCTTCTGCACCTGCTTCCGCAATCGCGAGGAAAAGGTCAATCCGGGCGGTCACCTGACCTCCGATTGCCGCGGCAACCTGCGCATCCTGCACAACGAGTTCCAGAAGAAGCATAAGGGCCTGCATCTGCGCCACGGCTGCGAGCCGGAGATGATGTGGCTGAAGAAGGGCGAGGACGGCCTGCCCGACGGCGGCTACACCAAGCCGAACTGCTATCACATCGACCAGTTCGAAATGCTGCGGCCGGTGTTCATGCGGGTGATCGAATATGCCCGCGCCATGGGCCTGGACAT
>DATFDU010000205.1:0-12682 GCA_035251915.1 Dongiaceae bacterium
GTTGGCGGCGCGCTCCAGGCGCGCTTCGGTCTGCTTGCGCTGGGTGATGATGCGCAGCGCGCCGGCCATGGTCTTGGGGATGCCGGCGCCGCCCATCTGCGCGAGGCCGCGGTCGTGCACCCACACCACCTGGCCGTGGCCGGTGCGCAGACGGTATTCGCAGTCGTACAGCTTGCCTAGCGCGAAGTGATCGGAGAGCGCCTTCAGCCGGCGCGGCAGATCCTCGGGATGGATGCGGTCATTGAGCGCGTGGCCGGTCGCCAGCGTCTCCATCGGGATGTCGGTTAGGACATCGGAGAGGTTGCCGGCCCACACAAGCCGGTCGCTGGCCACGTCCCAGGAATAGGCGACATCGCCGGCGGAGATCAGCGCGTGCTCGATCCACTCCGGCGCAGGGATACTCGACCGATCAGGGGCCGATTTTTTGATTTCCGGTTCTCCGATCGGCACGGTCACGGGCATCCAATGTGTAAGCAGCTCTAGGGCTTCGGGAAGGTAGGCCGGGAGCGTTAACATTCCCTGAATCCGGCAATTTTAACGGCATTGCCTCCTATTAGTTAAGACTTTGTAAACACGACATTATTTCGACTTCTCGCGCGAAGTTGGGTTGCGATTCTTGGGGAATTGCCTCAAATTGTACGGATCGTCCGGGTGGGGCCGGTGTTGATTTGCATAAGCCCCGCCGCTGCGCGTCGGGCGAACATCCGTGTTTCGTATAGAGCCCGATGCAAGAGATTCCACGCGCCATCCTTCTGCCACCGCCTTCTTACCTGTCCTCGCGCGCGAGCGCGCGGGCAGTGCAGCCGGAGTCCGAGTCGGCAGTCGAGGCCACGCGGGCACGCAAGCAGGCGCAGGGTCCGGGCCAGGCCTTTCTGACCCTGATCGAGCAGCGGCGCGAAGACACCGTCGAGATCAAGGGCAAGCAGTTCCGCTTCCGTCCGTATAGCAGCCGCGGCGCGGCTGACGGCGCGGCGCGCGAAACCACGTTCAACGGCGAGACCACCGACACGGGCACAATCGGCATCGAAGCCGAGGATGACGGCATCGCGGTCGACGTGCTGGACGGGTTCGGCGCCGGCGCGCGCGAGCGCAACTCCACCGCGTTCCTCGCCAGCTTCATCGCGCAGGAACGCCCGCGCGAAGGCCTCTACAACCCGCAACACGAGGCGGCGTCCGACGCCTATCGCCGCGCCGGCGGATCGCCCTCGGCGGTCGACAATCAGCCGCGCGTCTTCAGCTTCGCGGTCTGATCGTCCTTATTCGTCCTGAAGCGTGGCGTGCAGGCCGTCGTCGATCGACGGCGCCAGATCCAGATACTTCAGCGCGTGCTGGCCGCCGGTGAACAGATCCTGGTCCAGCAGCCGCGCATCCTCCAGCCACGCTGCCGCTTCAGCGCAGGCGGCGGAATCGGTCTTCTTGCACAGCTGCTGCGGCACGCTGCCCTGGTAGGTCAGCATGACGTCGGGCAAAGGCCGCGGGATGACGGTGCGCGGCACCTGCACCAGATCGAACATGGTCGGTCCGTCCTCGCCCAGCAGGCGCAGGATCACGCGCGGCAGCCGGTACATCGGGATGCGGCCGAGATCGAGCGGGCCGTTCCGGCCGTCGATCACCAGCAGCGGCGTTGCGGCCGAGAAGTCATACTGCTCGGCGGTGAAGGCGCCGAAATTGTCCGGCAGCGCGCCGGACTCGACGTAGCCCGCGAACTTGCGCCCCAGCATCGGCAGATGGTCGCCGTAGACCACGATCAATGCGTCGGGGTCGTCGCGCCGGATCTGCTCGATGGCGTCCATCATCTGCCGCGTCTTGTAGTGCAGCATGTTGGCGTAGGCGCCGACTTCCTTGATCTTGGACGTGCTGGTGAGCACCGGCGGGCGCTGGTCGCTGGCGTCGTACATCCAGTGGCCGTCGATGGTGACGATGTAGTTGAACAGCGGCCGGCCGTCGTCGGTGGCCTGCAGCTTGTCGCGGACCTGGCGGTGCAGGGAGCGGTCGGACAGGAACGGACCGTTGCGGTCGCTCATGTCCATCTCATCCTGGGCCCAGAATGTTTCGAAGCCCAGGCGCTCGTAGGCGGTGTAGCGATTCCAGAAGCCGGCAATGTTGGGATGCGAGGCGACCGTGCGATAGCCGAGTCCGCTCAGGATGCGCGGCAGACACGGCACGTCGCGCAGCATGCTGAACTCGAACTTGACTGCGATCTGGTCGACCGGGAAGCCGCACAGCATTTCGAACTCCGCGTTGGCGGTCTGGCCGCCGAACGCGGGGCTGAGGCCCTGCGTATTGTTGGACTTGGACCACAGGGCACGGAAGCGCGGATCGATCGGATCGGCGCTGTAGCCCGCGCCGGCCAGCACCGTCGGGTCCCAGAAGCTCTCCTCCAGGATGATGTGCAGGTTGCGCCGGTGGCCGAGCGGCACCAGCGGCTCCACGGGCCCGGCGGCGGCCGCGCGGCGCTGGATCGCGGCCAACACCTCGCCCTCCGTCGGCGCGGGGCGGCGGACCGCCAGGACGCGCAGCGATTCCTGCACCAGATGCAGCGCGCCGCCGCGCCAGATGAAGTTCTCGCGCTGGTCCCAGGGCGTGTTGCCGAACAGCTTGTCCAGGCTGTTGCTGAGCGGGCTGGGGTCACTGGCGGCGCCGAGCGGCAGGGCGATCAGCAGCGCCCAACCCGCCTGCGCCGGCCGTGCGCGGAATTTGAGGTTGGCGATCAGCAGGACGACCAGGATCGCCAGCGGCAGGGCGATGGCGACCCAGCCGAGGGCGCCCAGGATCTCGATCAGGGCGCCGAGGTTGTGAACATCTTCCGGCATGATCGGCCGGCCGAGCATCGCGATCTTCAGCGCGCTGGCGCCGTAGAACACGGCAAAATACAGCGCTTGCAGCAGCAGGAACGGCCAGACCCGGCGCGACACCGAGAACACCAGCAGCGCCAGCAGCAGGTTGAGCCCGAGATCGTAGGGCACGCGCGACTCGACGATCTTGATGCCGAACGCCGCCCAGCACGTGAAATAGGCGATGGCGTAGAGGACGAGGGTCGATACGACCGGAACTGCCCATCGCCAGCGGGCCAAAACCGCCTGCCGGTTTTGCACCTGATTCAATGTCATGAAAGCGGGTTCCGCAGCCCCGTACATCGCTGAAAATTCACGCGAATATGGCGAGGCTGTCATCCTTCCGCAACAAACAACGACGTGACCGGACGGTTGGTTCCCGGGGACAGAAGTGGCGGAAAACGGCCGCGATTGGCCGCTGGCGCGCGCTTCCGGTTCGGCCCGGCCTTGTTCTTGCTGGACAAATTGACCGATCGGCTAGAAATTCGGCGGGTAATAACTAGAAACCTCGAGGAGGCACCTCATGAAACCGTTCCTGCGATCCGCGCTCCAGGGCTCCCTGGCGGCGGTCGCGATCCTGGCTTCGTCGGTCGCGGCGCAAGCGAAGACCCCGGCGGACACGCTGGTCATGGCCTACGTGATCGACGACATGATCTCGCTCGATCCAGCCGAGATCTACGAATTCACCGCGTCGGAATACATGTCGAACACCTACGACCGGCTGGTGGTCATCGATCCCGCCAACCCATCGCAGCTGAAGCTGCAGGCGGCGGAAAGCTGGTCGGTGAGCGACGACGGCAAGACCTTCACCTTCAAGATCCGGCCGGGCATCAAGTTCCACTCCGGCAACGACCTGACGGCGGAAGACGTCGAGTTCTCGATGGAGCGCTTCGTCTCTCTCGACCTCAACCCGGCCTTCATCCTGACCCAGTTCGGGCTCAGCAAGGACAATGTGAAGGACATGGTGCGGGTGAAGGATCCGATGACGCTCGAGGTCCAGCTTGATGCACCCTACGCGCCGAGCTTCTTCCTCAACTGCCTGTCCTTCACCAGCGTGGTGATCGACAAGAAGGAAGCGATGGCGCACGAAGCCAACGGCGATTTCGGCCATGAATGGCTGAAGACGAATGCCGCCGGCTCCGGCCCCTTCATTTTCAAGAGCTGGAAGCCGAACGAATCCCTGGTCCTCGAGGCCAACGAGAGCTACTGGGACGGCGCGCCGAAGATCAAGCGCGTGCTGATCCGCAACGTGACCGAGAGCGCCACCCAGCAGCTGCTGCTGCAGAAGGGCGACATCGACATCGCGCGCAACCTGACCGGCGATCAGTTGAAGGCGGTGAAGAACGATCCGAACATCAAGTTCCAGTCCTCTCCCAAGGCCACCTTGTGGTACATGGGCTTGAACGTGAAGAACCAGTATCTCGGCAATCCGGACGTGCGCCGGGCCATGCGCTACCTGGTGGATTACGGCGGGCTGCAGGAGACGATGTTCAACGGCACCGGCGTCAAGCACCAGACCTTCCTGCCCGACGGGCAGCTTGGCGCCGACAATTCCACGCCCTATTCGCTGAATGTCGCCAAGGCCAAGGAGCTGCTGGCCAAGGCCGGCTATCCGAACGGCTTCAACGTGACCATCGACGTGACCAACAAGTCGGAAGCGCGCGAGCTGTCCGCCTCGCTGCAGAACACGATGGCGCAGGCCGGCGTCAACCTCATCATCAAGATGGCTGACAACAAGACGACGCTGACCAAGTACCGCGCCAGCGAGCATGACATCTATCTCGGCCAGTGGGGTTCCGACTATCAGGACCCGCATTCCAACGCCGACGGCTTCCTCAATGCGCCGCTCGCCAAGCGCAACCAGTGGAACACGCCGGAGAAGGAAGCGGCCGTGATGGCCGCCCGCGACGAGAAGGATTCGGCCAAGCGGGCCCAGATGTATATGGACCTGCAGAAGATGCAGCTCGATGAAGGCTCGTACGTCATTCTGTTCCAGCAGGTCGAGACCGGTGCCCTGCGCAAGAACGTGGACGGGTTCATCATCGGCCCGACCTTCGACTCCAATCTCTACAAGTACGTCGTCAAGAAATAGACCGGCACTTTCCCCCGGCGGGACGCGTTCTCCGGAACGTATCCCGCCGGCTTGATTTTCAGGGAGAGCATGAAAGCCGCCCTTCGCCTCATCCTATCGGTCGCGACGACCTTGCTGGGCCTGCTGCTGGTGACCTTCGTCATCCAGCGCTTGCTGCCCGCCGATCCAGTCCTCGCCGTCGTCGGCGACCATGCATCGGAATCGACCATCGCGGCGGCGCGCATCCGGCTCGGGCTCGACAAGCCGATCCTGGTGCAGTTCTGGATCTATCTCACCAACATCCTGCAGGGCGACCTCGGCGAATCGGTGCGCACCGGCCGGCCGATCGTCGAGGAGCTGGCGCGGGTGTTCCCGGCGACGCTCGAGCTGGCGACGCTCGGCACACTGATCGGCGTGGTGTTCGGCATCCCGCTCGGCGTGTGGGCGGCGGTGCGCAAGGACACCTACGTCGATCACCTGGTGCGCTTCTTCGGCCTGATCGGCTATTCGGTGCCGATCTTCTGGCTCGGCCTCATGGGCCTGCTGGTGTTCTATGCCAAGCTCGACTGGCTGCCCGGCCCCGGACGCCTCGACTTCGGTTATGAGGAGATCGTCACGCCGGTCACCGGCCTGATGACGGTCGACACGTTGATCATGGGCGACATGGACCTGTTCAGGAACGCGCTCGCCCATCTGATCCTGCCGGCCTCGCTGCTCGGCTATTTCTCGCTCGCCTACATCAGCCGCATGACCCGTTCGCTGATGCTGGGCCAGCTGCGCCAGGAATACATCCTGACCGCGCGGGTGAAAGGCGTGCCGGAGCAGCGCATCATCTGGAAGCACGCCATGGGCAACATCCTGGTGCCGCTGCTGACCGTGATCGCGCTCAGCTACGGCAACCTGCTGGAAGGCTCGGTGCTGACCGAGACGGTGTTCGCCTGGCGCGGCCTCGGGCTCTACATCACCGATTCGATCTTCGGCCAGGACATGCCGGCGGTGCTCGGCGGCACCATCGTGGTCGGCGCGATCTTCATCATCATCAACATGCTGACGGACGTGGCGTACCGCGTCCTCGATCCACGGGCGAGATAGGGAGGCGCGATGACGGACTGGGCGATTGCCGTAACGCCGCCGCGCTGGCGCCGGTGGCTGCTGGCGGAGACCCCGCACTCCAGGCTGCAGGCGCGCCTGAGCCGCGCCTACCTCAGCTGGGTGGCGTTCGCGCGCAATCCGCTGGCGATGCTGGGTCTCGTCATCGTCGCCGTCCTGATCTTCTTCGCTCTGTTTGCGCCGTGGGTCGCGACGCACAATCCGCTGGCGGGCGATCTCGGCAACCGACTGATGCCGCCGGGCGGGACGCACTGGCTCGGCACCGACCAGCAGGGGCGCGACATCTGGAGCCGGATCATCTACGGCTCGCGCACCACGCTGCTCATCATCTTCATGGTGGCGATCACCGCCGCGCCGGTCGGCATCACCATCGGCGCGACTGCCGGCTATCTCGGCGGCAAGACCGAGGCGGTCCTGATGCGCCTGACCGATGCGTTCCTCGCCTTTCCCAAATTGGTGCTGGCGCTGGCGTTCGCGGCGGCGCTTGGGCCGGGCATCGAGAACGCGGTGCTGGCGATCGCGCTCACCAGCTGGCCGCCCTACGCGCGCATCGCGCGGGCGGAGACGCTGATGGTGCGGAGCACCGACTACGTTGCCGCGGCGCGCCTCAGCGGCGCCTCGGATGTGCGCATCCTGTTCGGCCACATTATGCCGATGTGCATGCCCTCGCTGATCGTGCGCGTCTCGCTCGACATGGCAGGCGTCATCCTGATCGCGGCCGGTCTCGGTTTCCTCGGCCTCGGCGTCGCGCCGCCGCAGCCCGAGTGGGGCGCCATGGTCTCGGAAGGACGCAACCAGATTCTCGAGCAGTGGTGGGTCTGCACCTATCCCGGCGTCGCCATTTTCGTTGTCAGCCTCGGCTTCAACCTGATCGGCGACGGCCTGCGCGACGTCTTGGATCCGCGGGAGGGCTGATTTGGACAAGGGCCCGATCCTCGAAGTCGAGAAGCTCAACATCCGCTTCAACACGCCGGTCGGCGTCGTGCATGCGGTGCGCGATGTCAGCTTCACGATGGGGCGCGAGAAGCTCGCCATCGTCGGCGAATCGGGATCGGGCAAGTCACAGACCGGACGCGCGATTCTCGGCCTTACGCCCGGCAAGGTCACGGCGCAGAAGCTGGCGTTCCATGGCCAGACCTTGCTCGATCTCACGCCGCAGCAATGGCGCGAGATTCGCGGCAAGCGCATCGCCATGGTGATGCAGGACCCGAAGTATTCGCTGAACCCGGTGATGACCATCGGCGACCAGCTGCTGGAAGCGGCGCGGGGCATCAAGGAGGGCGCGGCGGCCCGCCAGCACGCGCTCGGCATGCTGGCGGCGGTGCGCATCCGCGATCCGGAACGGGTCTATCGCGCCTGGCCGCACGAGCTTTCCGGCGGCATGGGCCAGCGCGCCATGATTGCCATGATGCTGATGGCCGAGCCCGAGTTGCTGATTGCCGACGAGCCGACCTCCGCGCTCGACGTCACGGTTCGGTTGCAGGTGCTGGCGATCCTCGACGACCTGGTGAAGACGCGGCACATGGGCCTCATCTTCATCAGCCACGACCTCAACCTGGTGCGCACCTTCTGTGACCGCGTGCTGGTCATGTATGCCGGGCAGGTTCTGGAGCGGCTCACCGCCAGCGAGCTGGAGCAGGCGAAGCATCCCTACACCCGCGGCCTTCTGGTCTGTCCGCCGGAGATCGACCATCGCCGCGCGCGCTTGCCGGTGCTGCAGCGCGACCCGTCCTGGATGGAGCCGGTGCAACCGTGAGCCAGCCGATGATCGAGATCGAGAACCTGTCGATCAGCTTCGGCCACGGCGCGGACCAGGTGGACGCGGTGAAGAACGTCGGCTTCAGCGTGGCGCCGGGCGAAAGCTATGGCCTGGTCGGCGAGTCGGGTTCGGGCAAGTCCACCATCCTGCGCGCGCTCGCCGGACTCAATCCATTCTGGTCGGGCCACATGGCGATCGCCGGGCAGAAGCTCACGGCTGAGCGCCCGCGCGCGCTGCGCCGGCTGGTGCAGATGGTGTTCCAGGATCCGTTCGGTTCGCTGCATCCCAAGCACACGGTCGACCGCATCCTGAGCGAGCCGCTCGCCATCCACGGCTTCGACGATGTCGAGACCCGGGTGCGCGCGGCGCTGGAACGGGTCGGGCTGGGGCCGGCCTTCCGCTTCCGCTATCCGCACCAGCTGTCGGGCGGCCAGCGCCAGCGGGTCGCCATCGCACGCGCGCTGATCCTGGAGCCCAAGGTGGTGCTGCTGGACGAGCCGACCTCGGCGCTCGATGTCTCGATCCAGGCGGAAGTGCTGAACCTGCTCACCGACCTGCGCCAGCAGCTCGGCCTCACCTATGTGCTGGTGAGTCACGATCTCGGCGTCGTCGCGCACATGTGCGCGCGGCTTTCCATCATGCGCACCGGCGAAGTGGTGGAGATTGCGAGCGCCGATGACCTGAGCGAAGGCCGCCTGCTGCACGCCTACTCCCGCCAGCTGCTGATCGCCAGCCGCGGCTACGACACGCAGGCGATCGCGGCGTTCGGGGATTTCTAGGGCACTTACCCTCTCTCGAACATGGTCGAGAGCAGGATCGCCGACGTGGTGCGGGTGATGCCGGGGAGGCGGCCGATGCGGGTCAGCACCTCGTCCAGATGCGCCGAGGTTGAGGCGCGCACCATGGCGACGGCATCATAGACGCCGCTGACGGTGTAGCAGCTCGACACCTCGGGCAGGCCCTTGAGCGCGGCCATGGCGCGGTCCTGGAATTTGGGGTCCAACGTCAACAGCACATGGGCCGAAACGCCGGGATGCTCCGCGGTTTCGCCCAGCACGATGGTGTAGCCGGTGATGACGCCGTCGCGCTCCAGCCGCTTCAGCCGTTCCTGCACCGCGCTGCGCGACAGGCCGAGATGCCGCCCGAGCGCTGCGGTCGGCATCCGCGCGTTCGCCCGCAATAGGGAGATCAAGCGGCGGTCGGTGTCGTCCAAATTGCGTTTTGCCATAATTCCCCGTCGATTCGCCGGTATGCTGCCTCTTTTTTCACCTTTCGCCGGCTTAAAGCAAGCCCTGCCAAGGTCTTACCATCAACCGACTCACCGCGCCGCGCGAGCGCCGGCGACACAAAGGACTCACTGATGACCCGAAAAATCCTGATCCTCGGCGCCGGCAAGATCGGCGGCGCCATCGTCGACCTGCTCCATGGCAGCGGCGCCTACGACATCTCGCTCGCCGACAGCAACGCCACGTTCCTGCAGCAGGCCGCCGGCGACCGCGCCAGGACGCACGAGATCGACGTCGGCGACCGTGGTGCGCTGACCAAGGTCGCAAAGGGCCAGGATGCGGTGATCTCCGCCCTGCCCTTCTTCCTCAATCCCGGCGTGGCGCAGACCTGCGCCGATGTCGGCGCGCACTATTTCGATCTGACCGAAGACGTCGAGACCACGCGCGCGGTCAAGGCGATCGCCAAGACGTCCACGGTGGCGTTTGCCCCGCAATGCGGCCTGGCGCCGGGCTTCATCTCGATCGTCGCCAACCAGCTGACCAAGGGGTTCGATGCGCTGCGCGAGGTGCATATGCGGGTCGGCGCGCTGCCGGAGTTCCCGGCCAACGCCCTCAAATACAATCTCACCTGGTCGACCGACGGGCTCATCAACGAATACTGCAATCCGTGCGAGGCGATCCACGAAGGCAAGCTGACCGAAGTGATGCCGATGGAGGGCCACGAGCACTTCTCGCTCGATGGCATCGACTACGAATGCTTCAACACCTCCGGCGGCCTCGGCACCCTGTGCGAGACCCTGGACGGCAAGGTCGAGAGCCTGAACTACAAGACCGTGCGCTATCCCGGCCACTGCGACATCATGAAGATGCTGCTGGAGGACTTGCGGCTCAAGGAGCGGCGCGGCCTGCTCAAGGACATCCTCGAGACCTCGGTGCCGATCACGCACCAGGACGTGGTGCTGATCTTCGTCGTCGTCACCGGCATGCGCGACGGGCGCCTGACGCAGGAGAGCTATGCCAAGAAGATCTATGCCCAGGCGATTGGCGGCAAGCTGATGAGCGCGATCCAGATCACGACCGCCGCCGGCATCACCGCGATGGTGGATCTGTTCTTCGACGGCAAGCTGCCGCAGCGGGGCTTCATTCGCCAGGAACAGTGCGACCTGGGCGATTTCCTGGAGAACCGGTTCGGACGCTGCTACGCCTGATCGTTGCGATCGGCTCGCAGCTCAGCGGTTGCCGCCGATCATGGAGAAGCCGTTGTCGTCGGAAAGGCGCTCTCCGCCGTCGACGCCGCCGGGACCCTGGCTGTCCGCCGACGCGCCGCCCGAGCCGCCGGCATCGTCCTCCTCGGTGTCGTCCTCGGCGACGTCCTCGTCCTTGGCTGCGTCTTCCTCGGCCGCCTCTTCGCCGGCGCTCGCATCATCGTCGGATACATCGGACTCATCGGACGCGACGTCCCTGTCAGCGCTCTCCTCGTCTGCGCTCGCATCATCGTCTTCGGACTCGTCCGATGCGACCTCTTCTTCGGCAGCTTCCTCGTCCAGACCGTTCTCGTCGGCGCTCTCGGCTTCCGCGGTTTCCTCGTCGACATCGCTTTCGGCTTCCGCGGCCTCTTCATCCTGATCGCTGGCTGCATCGGCGTCGTCGACATCGGCCGAATCGACGGCGCCAGCCTCGTCTTCCTCCGCCGCCTTGGGAACCAGGCTCATAAACTTGCCGCCGGTCGAAAGCTGCGAGCCGGCGAAGATGGCGCCCAGCACGATGGCGACGCAGGCCACGCCGATCTTGATCAGGGTCTGATGCCCGCTCATGAGACGATCCTTCCGTGGGACTCCACCCCGCATTAGAGCAGGACGTCCCTCAACCAGTACTGAACAAAGACCCTGAAGGAGAGGTGAAGAGAGTGCGGCATTTGCGCAAAATGCGACCGAATCATGCCCGGAACGATTGACGTCGAATCGTCCCTGTGACGATTGTGGCCCGGACTCGCCCCATTCCGAGAAAGCGATGAATTCGGTCCTTCCCCTGCTTCTGCATCTGCTGGTCGCGTTCCTCGCCATCGCCACCGCGCTCGCGATCCTGTTCCCGCGCCGGCCGGTCCTCGGCGTGCCGCAGCATTGGGGCCTGCAGCTGTGGCAGCTCAGCCTCATTGCCGCGATCGCCGGCCTCCTGCTGAGTGACTGGATGGCGGTGGCGCTGTCGGCCGTCGTCGGCGGCTATTGGAGCTGGCGGCTGTGGCCGCGCCGTGCGCCAGGCGATGCGATCGAGGAGGCGACACCGCTGCTGCGCATCGTCTCGGCCAATCTCCTCTACGAGAACCTCGACTTTGATCGCACGCTGCGAGGGCTGGTGGCGCTCGACGCCGATGTGCTGGTGCTATGCGAGGTGACCCCGGAGATGCGCCGGCGTCTTCGTCGCCTCGCAACGAGCCATCCCCATGCGCTCGATACCTGCGCACCGGAAAATGTCTACGGTATCCTCATCCTGTCCCGCTTCCCGTTGACGCTGCGCAGCGCCGGCGTGGGAGAAGATCCGACGCCCCGGCATATCGCCGCGGACCTTTCGATCGGAACCGACGCGATCAGCCTGGTTGCGATCCACCCGACCAATCCGATGCGCTTCAGCCGGGCGCACCGCATCCCGGCGGAGTTCGACGCAGTCGCCGATCTGTGCCGCACGGCGCCGTCCGACCTTGTTTTGATCGGCGACTGCAATGCCGCAGGCTGGTCCTCCTATCTCCGCGCGTTGGAACGGGCCGCGGGCCTTGCCAACGATGGCAAGATGCGTCCGTCCTGGCCGATCTGGCTGCCGCCCCTGGTGCGCCTGCCGCTGGATCACGTCTGGGTGCGCGGGCGCGTGGCGCTGCTCAAGGCCGGGCTCGGCCCCAGGTTCGGCTCCGACCATCTGCCGCTGGTCGCGGAGATCGGATTCAGAAGTCAGAAGACAGAAGTCAGGTGACAGAAAATTAGGAGTTCACCTTGGGGTCCCCGGGATTGCCTTTGGCTACCCCATTGAGTACACGTGAACTGACTTCTGACTTCTGACTTCTGAGGAAAGTGATGAGTTCCGAACGGCAATATGCCCAAGCCGCGCGCGCCTGGCCATTCGAGGAGGCGCGCAAGCTGGTGGAGCGCTACAAGGATGCGCCGCCGGCCAAAGGCTATGTGCTGTTCGAGACCGGCTATGGCCCCTCGGGCCTGCCGCATATCGGCACCTTCGGCGAGGTGGTGCGCACCACCATGGTGCGGCGCGCCTTCCAGCGCTTGAGCGACATCCCGACGCGGCTGTTCGCCTTCTCCGACGACATGGATGGGTTGCGCAAGGTGCCGACCAACGTGCCGAACCAGGAGATGCTGGCGCAGCATCTGGGCAAGCCGTTGACCAAGGTGCCGGACCCGTTCGGCACGCACGAGAGCTTCGGCCACCACAACAACGCGATGCTGCGCGGCTTCCTCGATTCGTTCGGCTTCGAATACGAGTTCCAGTCCTCGACCGAGATGTATCTGTCGGGCAAGTTCGACGCCGCCCTGCTGGAAGTGCTGCGCCACTACGCCAAGATCATGGAAGTGATGCTGCCGAGCCTGCGCGAGGAACGCGCATCGACCTATTCGCCCTTCCTGCCTGTCAGCGAAAAGACCGGCAAGGTGCTGCAGGTCCCGGTGACCAAGTACGACATCAC
>DATFDU010000206.1:0-20016 GCA_035251915.1 Dongiaceae bacterium
GCGGCGCTTGCTGCGGCCGACGGCGGTGCCGGCGTCGGACAAGAGGCGCGTCGGATCGATCGGCGTGCGGGGATCGGCCACGTACTCCCACATCGACGGCGGAGACACCGGCAGCGAGCGATCGGAAATCTCCTGCAGCCAATGGTCGCGCTTCGGCAGGGAGCGGATCGCGGCAATGAGCGTATCGTGGCGCGCAATCGCGGCCTGCAACTCCTCGACACTGACGCCGGCATGCTCGGCGATCAGTTCGTTGCGGACCTTCGTCACGCTCGCGCGCGCCGCTTCGTCGTCGCCGGCCGCTATCGACAGGTCGCATTCGGTGTCGGTACCCATCGAGCGGTGGCAGAGATTGGCCGATCCGACCCTGAGATAGCGATCGTCGACGATCATCACCTTGGAATGGACATGCGGGTCGGCGGTCTTGCCGTCATGACGGATGCGCGGCGCCGCCATCAGCACGCGGCCTGCGACGCCTGTCTTGCGCAGGATGCGCGCCACCCGCGCGCGGCCGGACGTCATCACCGTGCGCTCGAGCTTGCCGCGGTATTTGTAGGGGGTGACGATCACTGCCTCGAGCTCGGGGTTGCGCCGCATCGCCTTGGCAAGAGCGCGCGCGAAGCGCGAGCAGGTCAGGTACTGGCTTTCCACATAGAGCGTGCGATGCGCGCTCGCGATCATGTCGTCGAACAGGATCTCGACCTCCGGCACGACGGCATGTTCCGCATAGGGCGGCTCGGTGCGCGAGATGGCGACTTCAACATTGCGGAAGTGCGGCTCGGCGCAGTCCGGCCACGGCACGGGAAGACTCGGCACTTGCGGCAGCTCTTCCACCGCGGCACGCGCCCAGCGCGCCCGCGCGAGTTCCGTCACGGCTTTCGCGGCCTCGCCGTCGACCATCATCTGCACATCGTGGAAGCCGCTGTATGGCTTGCCCGCGGGGTCGATGCGATATTTGCAGGAGGGATCGTGCCCGCAGGTGTCCCAGCGCCGGATGGTCAGGTCGAGGCCGCCGGAGAACGCCAGCGCCTCGTCGACCACGACGATCTTCTGATGGTGCGACGAGCCGAGCGGGATGGCATCGTCCAGGCAGAGGTCGATCTGCGGCGGCGTCTTCCAGCGCAAGGCGAGGGACGGCATCGCCTCGCGCTCGCTGGTGAAGAACAGCGAGTAGTCCCACAGCAGGATGCTGATCTTCAGTTCCGGCCGGCGCTCCACCAGGGCGCTGAGGAAAGGTCCGAGCTCGCGCGGCAGATCGTCGTCCGGCTCGCCCGAAGGCCCCACCAGGGGAGTCCGGCTGTCGACGTCCCAGCCGATGATATAGATCGCGCGCTGCGCCCGCATCAGCGCCTGGCGCAAGGTGCCATAGTAATTCGCCGCGTCGATCAGCACCGCGGCGCGCTCGGCGGGCGCGACCCGCCACGCGTTGCGCCCGGGCCGGAACAGGTTGCCGGCAGGCGTCGTGCCGGGGGCGTCGCTGGTCTCCAGCTCGGCATCCTCGCGCCGGGTTATCCTCTCGGTCAGCATGGACTCATCCTGGCTATCACTGTCGTGATTAACGCATTTCCCTCCAAAAAGTGCCCTGCTGCCGGGCGTGCAAGGCCGCCGGGCTGCAACGAAAGCTGTATTGCGCGGTTGATCGCATATACACGCGAGCAGAAAGGTGAAAGCGATGCACAGATCCGCTCGATCGGCCGTTTGCCTGACGGCGGCCGCGCTGCTGATTGCAGCCTGCAGCAGTTCCAACGACAAACCGTACGCCCACGAATCCCAGCGCCACCCGACCGCCGCCGAGCAGCTGTTCGGCACGACCGGCGGCGACTTGGCGACGACGCCACCCAGCACCCCGGTCGTGGTCACCGAGCCGGCGCCGACCGTGACGACGGCGCCATCTGCGCCACTCACTGTGCCGCAGCCGGTGGCGAGGGTTGCGCCGACGGATGCGGCCTTCGCGCAGAAGGTGGCGGCTTCCAACGCGGCCGAACTCGAGCTGTCGCGAATCGCGTACGTCCGGGCGCATTCTCCGGAGGTGCGCGCCTTTGCCCGGCAGTTGTTGATCGACCACCGCAAGATGTCGATCGACCTCGACAACTTCGCGCTCGAGCGCGGCCACCTGGTGGTCTGGCAGATCGAGCCGGAGATGGCCAGCTCCATCGAACGCCTGCGCACCCTCGACGGCGCCGCCTTTGACACGGCCTACATGGACCTGATGGTTGACGCGCACAGCAAGTCGGTGACGACGCTGGAAACGCAGGCGGCGAGCGGCCGCGAAACCGCGAGCCTGGCCAATGCGTCCCTGCCGACCGTGCGCCATCATCTGGAGATGGCGCGTGCGCTGGACGCCCAGCTCTAGAGCGATCCTTGCGCGGTCGGTTCAACGGGAACCGGCCGCGCCCCTCCGGGTTGATTTCGCATCCCGCCATGCTTTGGCCGGGCTGATCGCGGTTACACAAGACAATGCGCGAGGACACCATGGATCGTGGCATCAAGCTCGCCTGCAGCGCCGTGCTGCTCGGCGCAACCCTTGCCCTGGCAGCGTGCTCCAGCACGGACGATGGCGCCGGCAATCAGTTCGCCTCCTGCAGGGGCGGCTATCCGGACGGCGGCGGCATCAAGGACATGAGCCCATATTCGCCGAACGCCAATCCGTTCCAGCCGGATTGCGAAGGGCGCGGCTAGACACCGTCGGCGCGTGGCCATCGCTGCGGGCGCGAGGTGCTTCGAAGAAGCCTGCCTCCATGTTCCGAGCGGGATGTGGAGGTGGGTTGCTGTACGGCCTCAGGATGGCTTGAGCCATGCGCCGCAAGGACAAGCTCGCTCTCTATCGCAAGAAGCGCGACTTCGGCGTAACGCCGGAGCCGAGCGGCGATGGCAAGGCGCCGGCGGGCGGCAGCCGCTACGTCATCCAGATGCATGCCGCGCGGCGCCTGCATTACGATCTGAGGCTGGAGATCGATGGTGTCTACAAGAGCTGGGCGGTGACGCGCGGGCCCAGCCTCGATCCGAAGGACCGCCGGCTGGCGGTCGAGGTCGAGGACCATCCGATCGAATACGGCACCTTCGAAGGCACCATCCCGCAGGGCGAGTACGGCGGCGGCACGGTCATGCTGTGGGACCGCGGCACCTGGGCGCCGGAAGGCGACCCGGCCAAGGCACACAGGAAGGGCCACATCACCTTCGCGTTCAAGGGCGAGCGCCTGAAAGGCGGATACAGCCTGATCCGCATGGCGGACCGCGATCAGGGCAAAGGCAGGAAGGTCCGGCACAACTGGCTGCTGATCAAGAAGAACGACCGATGGGCCAAGCCCGGCCATGGCGACGCCGCGATCGAGAACGCCACCAGCGTCAAGACCGGTCGAAGCATGCGCCAGATCGCAGAGGGCGACAGCCCGACCTGGGATTCCACCCGCACCAAGGCAGCGATGAAGAAGAACGTTGCCGCCATCAAGGCCGACGAGAGCGGGAAGCGCGGCAAGCTGCCGGCGGTGATCGAGCCGGAGCTGACGACCCTGGTCGAAGCGCCGCCGAGCAGCGCCAACTGGATCCACGAAGTGAAGTTCGACGGCTATCGCATCGGGGGGCGGATCGAGAACGGCAAGGCGAAATTGATCACCCGCTCCGGCCTCGACTGGACGCGGAAGTTCCCGGCCATCGCCAAGGCGCTCGAGAAGGCGAAGATCAAGTCCGGCTGGCTTGATGGCGAAATCGTGGTGCCGGACGAGAATGGGCTCAGCAGCTTCTCCGGCCTGCAGCGCGCGTTGTCCGAGGGCGATGATCGCAAGATGGTGTTCTATCTGTTCGACCTGCCGTACCTGAACGGGCAGGACCTGCGCGACCTCCCTTTGATCCAGCGCAAGCAGCTCCTGCGTGATACCCTGTTCGCGAACAAGACGAACGGCGTGCTGGCCTACAGCGAGCATCACGAAGCCGAGGGCGACGCGTTCTACAGGGCCGCCTGCAACATGGCGCTGGAGGGAGTGGTGTCGAAGCGCAAGGACAGTCCCTATCGCTCCGGCCGCGGCCGCGACTGGGTCAAGTCGAAATGCATCGATCGCGACGAGTTTGTCGTCGGCGGCTACACCCCGTCGCGCACCGGACGCGGCATCGGCTCGCTCCTAGTGGGGCACTACGAGGGCAAGAACCTGGTCTACGACGGACGGACCGGCACCGGCTTCGGCGCCAAGGAAGCGCTGGCGCTCGAGAAAGCCCTGCGCCGCCGGCAGATCGAGCAAGCCCCGTTCGACAAGATGGAGCGCGCCTACAAGGCGCGCGCGCATTGGGTCGAGCCGGAGCTGGTGGCAGAGGTCGGCTATCGCGGCCGCTCGTCGGACGGCTTGCTGCGCCAGGCCTCCTTCCAGGGCCTGCGCGAGGACAAGCCGGCTAAACAGATCGTGCACGACGACCGTTCGGCGCGCTCGTCCAGCGCGGACGACATGGTCGCCGGCGTCAAGATCACGCACCCAGCGCGCGTGATCGATCCGACCACCGGCAAGACCAAGCTCGACATCGCGCGTTATTACGAGCGCGTGGCGGAGACGCTGCTGCTGGATATGGGCGACCGGCCGGTGGCGGTGGTGCGCAATCCCGATGGCATCACCGGCGAGAGCTTTTTCCAGCGTCATCCGCAGCAGACCTTGAAGGGGCGCATCAGCACGGTGAAGGATCCCGAGGACAAGGAAGGGCTGCTGGTCGTGCGCAATGCCAAGGACCTCATCACCCTGGTGCAGTTCGGCGCCATCGAGATCCACCCCTGGCAGACCCATATCGACAAGCTGGACAAGGCCGATCGCTTCATCCTCGACCTCGACCCGGCGCCCGACGTGCCGTTTGCGGCGGTGACGCTGGCCGCGAAGCTGGTGCGCCGGCGGCTGGACGATCTCGGCCTGAATTCGGTGGTGAAGACCACCGGCGGCAAGGGGCTGCATGTGATCGTCCCGTTGCGCCCGGCCGCGAGCTGGCCGGTCGCCAAGGGATTCGCCAAGGCGATCGCGGACAGCCTGGCGCGCGATGAGCCGAAGATCTTCATTGCCAAGGCCAGCAAGGCGGCGCGCAAGGGCCGGATCTATGTCGACTACCTCCGCAACGATCGCGGCTCGACGGCGGTCGGCGCCTATTGCGTCAGGGCGCGCCAGGGCCTGCCGGTCGCCATGCCGCTGGACTGGAGCCAGGTCACCGAACGCCTGCAGCCGGCGGACTACACGATCGAGACCGTCGACAAGGTCGCCCTGCCGAAGGAATGGCGGACCGCGCGCAGCTGGCGTCAGGGGCTGGACGCGAAACGCCTGAAAGCCGTTGGCATGAAGTAGGACCGGTGCGATGGCAGAGAGCAGGAAGGTCAAGGAGTACCGCAAAGCGCTGCATGACATGGCCAAGCCGCAGCCGGAGAAGCGCCGCAAGGAGCTGGAAGGCAAGGCGGCCAAGCTCGGCACCGAAATCTACGGCGAGGAACGCAAGGGCAAGCCGAAGATCAAGCCGGCCAACAAGCCGCGCCGCTAGCCGAGGCTCCCGGCAGCACGTGGCGCTGACCCGTTGAACGCGCTATGATGCGCGGGCAAGGGTCAACAGCCGAGGAGCAGGGCCATGCCCAAAGGTGAGCAGCGCGGTAACCGCGAAAAGAAGAAGCCGAAAAAAGACAAAGCGGCAAAGCATCAGTCGGCTTATGCCTCCGAATACGGCAAGCATCAGCAGCCGAGCCACATCACGGATTCCGTGCAGGGCAAGAAGCAGTAAGGCGCATCACGCGCCTCTCAACACCACACCGTGGATCACGGCGGCATAGTGCACGGATGCCGCCGCGAGCACGAATGCGTGCCAGATTGCGTTCTGGAACGGCAGGCGGTGCCAGATGTGGAACCCGATGCCGATCATGTAGAGCGCGCCGCCCAGGGCGATCAGCCCCAGGGTGTCCCAGCCCAGCGACCGGAACAGCGGATCAATGGCGATCACGCCGATCCAGCCCAGCAGCAGGTAGGGCGCCGCCGACGCGTAGCGCAGGTCGCAACGCCGGCACAGCTTGATCAAGACGCCGATTCCGGCGATCGACCAGACGGCGGTGGTGAGGCCCCAGCTCCAGGCACCGTCCAGTCGCAGCAGCGTGAACGGTGTATAGGTGCCGGCGATCATGACGAAGATGGCGGCATGGTCGCAACGCTGGAAGGCTGCCCGCCAGCGGCTGGTGCGTGCCAGGTTGTAGGCGGCGGAACAGCCGAACATCGCGACCATGCCGACGGTGTAGATCAGCAGCGCCCCCAGCTCCAGCCAGTTGCCTCGCGCCGCGATCAACGCGACCAGCGTTGCGCCGCCGGCCGAGCCCCCGGCAATGCCAAGAATGTGGATGATGCAGTCCGCTGCCAGCTCGTGGCGGCTGGGATCGCGTGGGACGACAACTCTCCTTGCAGTGGGCATGCGCAGACCTCGGGCTCCGTCACGTCAGCGCGGGCGCCGCGAGGCGGGCATCTTGGAGAAGAAACGCGGCGGCGAGCGGAAAGTTGCCGCCCGGGCCGTGCCGCCGCAGCGCAGCGCGACCCGCGATCATGGACGGCGGGGCGCATAAATGCCCCTGTGCCTTGCGTGGCGACCCATGGTAAATTCCGGATTGTTGGCCGCCCCGCTCCACGTGGATTCCGGTGATCTGTGCAAGCGTGACCGGCGGGATCCTGGCCATGCTCACAGATGCAATAACAGAAAAGCGAGGTCATCATGGAGCGCACTTTGAAACGCGTCTGCACCGGCGCCCTCCTCGGGGCGGCCCTCTTGCTGGCGGCTGGGTGCACCACCCACACCGGGCAATGCAAGGGCGGCTATCCGGACGGTGGCGGGATTTCCGACATGAGCCCTTATTCACCCAACGCGGGCCCCGTTCAGCCTGACTGCGAAGGCAGAGGCTAAAATCCCGGCCCGCGAGAGACCGCGGGCCGTGGCATGAGGCGACGGGCTTGCTCCCCCGGTCCGGCCGGTGCGATCCGGCCGGCGGCCGGGAGCAAGCCCGGCCTGCGCCGGGCTCCGGACTTGGCGACTCCGGCCCCGCAATCTATATGAGAGTGCAGACGTTCCGCTTTCCGGACGCCGATATTCCGGCGGCGCGCCGCGTGATGCGCCGCTCCGCACGATATTCGAGAAGGACCGCAGCATGAAACAGCCCAGCGCCGATCACCCGATCACCGTGACGCCGACCAAGGGCCGCGTCCAGGTCAAGTTCGGCGGCCAGGTGATCGCCGACAGCACCCGCGCCCTGACGCTCCAGGAATCGACCTATCCGCCGGTGCAGTACATCCCGCGCGAGGACGCGCGGATGGCGTTCCTCGAATCGACCGCGCACAAGACCCATTGCCCGTACAAGGGCGACGCGTCCTATTTCAGCCTCAAGTCCGGGGACAAGCGCGCGGACAACGCGGTGTGGAGCTATGTCGAGCCATATCCCGCGGTCGGCGGCATCGCCGGCCACCTCGCCTTCTATCCCGACCGGGTGGATTCGATCGAGGTCGTGACGTAGCCGCCCCAACGTATGTGATCGCCGGATCCGATCCGGCGATCCTGGTGGTCCAGACGATTGGCCGGATGGTTGCGCTCGCTCATGGCTGTGTTCCGATTCTTCGAGGGATTGCTGCAGCCGACGGCGCTGCCGGCTGAGGAAACGCCGCCGCCGGGGCTGCTGGCGTTCTACTGGCACTATGCGAGGCAGGCCCGCTGGCTGGTCGGCGCGTTGTTCTGCGCCGGCTTCGTGGTGGCGGTGCTCGATTCCACCATTCCCGTCTTCATCGGCCGGGTGGTGGGACTGGTCGCCTCGCACGACCCGGCCGCGCTGTGGCGCGAGCGCTGGCACGAGCTCGTCGCCATGGCGCTGGTGCTGCTGATCGGCCGGCCGCTGGCGCTGCTGGCGCAGAACCTCATCACCAACCAGGCGATCGTGCCCGGCCTCACCAATCTCATCCGCTGGCAAAGCCACTGGCACGTGGTGCGGCAGAGCTGGAGCTTTTTCCAGAACGACTTCGCCGGGCGCATCGCCAACCGCGTGATGCAGACCGGTCCGGCCCTGCGCGAAAGCGTGGTCGCCGCCACCAACGCGGTCTGGTACATCACCGTCTATGGCGGCAGCGCCATCGTGCTGACCGCCAGCAACGATCTGCGCCTCGCCATCCCGATGGCGCTGTGGTTCTGCTCCTACGTGCTGCTGCTGCGCTTTTTCGTGCCGCGGCTGCGCGACCGCTCGCGCGAGATGTCGGAGGTGCGCTCGGCGCTGACGGGCAGGGTGGTCGACAGCTACACCAACATCCAGACCGTGAAGCTGTTCGCACGCCCGCGCGACGAGGACGCGGTGGTGCGCGATTCGGTCGACGAGCACACCGGCGCCTTCCACCGCCAACAGCGCATCATCACCCTGTTCAGCCTCAGCCTCGCCAGCCTCAACGCCATGATGGTGGTGGGTACCGGCGGAACGGCGGTTTGGCTGTGGATGAACGGGCACATCTCCGTCGGCGTGGTGGCGATGGCGCTGCCGCTAACCTGGCAGATCGCCAACATCGCCGGCTGGGTGGCGCAGAACGTGACGGCCATCTTCGAGAATGTCGGCGTGGTGCAGGAAGGGATGCGCTCGATCGCGGTGCCGCGCCAGATGCAGGACAAGCCCGACGCCGGCACGATGCGCGTGGCGAAAGGCGAGGTGAAGTTCGAGAACGTGCATTTCGGCTACGGCACGCAGCGCGGCGTGCTGCATGGCATCGACCTCACCATCGCGCCGGGGCAGCGCATCGGGCTGATCGGGCCGTCCGGCGCGGGCAAGTCGACCCTGGTCAACCTGCTGCTGCGCTTCTACGAGCTGGAGACCGGAAGCATCCTGATCGACGGGCAGGACATCTCCGCGGTGACCCAGGAGAGCCTGCGCGCCAGGATCGCCATGGTGACGCAGGACACCTCGCTGCTGCACCGCTCGATCTTCGACAACATCCGCTACGGCCGGCCGGAAGCCACCGAGGCCGAGGTGCGCGCCGCGGCCGAGCGGGCCCATGCCCTCGACTTCATCGAGGGGCTGGAGGATTGGGTCGGCCGGCGCGGCTTCGATGCCCACGTCGGCGAGCGCGGCGTCAAGCTGTCCGGCGGGCAGCGCCAGCGCATCGCCATCGCGCGGGTGATCCTGAAGGACGCGCCGATCCTGGTGCTGGACGAAGCGACCGCCGCGCTCGATTCCGAGGTCGAGGCCGCGATCCAGGAGCAGCTCGAAGGGCTGATGCGCGGGCGCACCGTGATCGCCATCGCGCACCGGCTCTCCACCATCGCGCGGATGGATAGGCTGGTGGTGCTGGACCAGGGCCGCATCGTGGAAACCGGCGCCCACCACGAGCTGCTGGCGCGGCGCGGCACCTATTGGCGCCTCTGGCAGCGCCAGTCCGGCGGCTTCCTGCAGGAGGAGATGCGCGAGCTCGACCGCGCGATCGGCGATTGACAGTGGCCGCCGGCTATAGCCAAGTCGCGCTGTGATCGAAGCGATCATCTTCTCACCGCTCGGGGCGACCGGCGCGATCCTCGGACCGCTGCTGCATGTCGTGCTGGCCGGCGCCGTCACCTTGCACGTGCTGGAGCGCAAGCGCGACGTTGCTGCCGCCGTCGCCTGGATCGGCGTCGCCTGGCTTTCACCCATCATCGGCAGCGCGCTCTATTTCCTGTTCGGCGTCAATCGCGTGGCGCGCCGCGCCTATCGCGCGGGGCGGCGCCACAGCATGGACTGGGTGGACGATCCGGCCACCTTCCTCAATCCGCGGCACGATCACTTCGCGCCGCTCGAACGCGCGATCGGCGTGCTGACCGGACGCCCGCCGCGGCTCGGCAACACGGTCGCGATGCTGCACAATGGCGACGAAGCCTATCCGCCGATGCTGGCGGCGATCGCGGCGGCGAAGGTCAGCATCGCGTTCTCGAGCTACATCTTCGAGGCCGATGCCATCGGCAGGAAGTTCATCGCCGCGCTGAAGGCGGCGAAGGCGCGCGGTGTCGCGATCCGCGTCATCGTCGATGGCATCGGCAGCGGCTACTGGTATTCCCCGGCTCACCGCCACCTGGTGGAGGCGGGGATCCCGGTCGCGCGCTTCATGCACACGCTGGTGCCTTGGCGCATGGCGTTCCTGAACTTGCGCAGCCACAAGAAGATCCTGGTGATCGACGGTGCGCGCGCCTTCATCGGCGGACTCAACATCGCCGATGCGAATCTGCTGGCCGCCGATCCGCCGCATCCGGTGCGCGACATGCATTTCGACGTGACCGGGCCGGTGGTGACGCAGATCGCCGAGGCGTTCGCGGCCGACTGGCATTTTTGCGCTGGCGAGCGGTTGGGCGGGGAAGCGTGGTTCCCGCCGCTGGCGGAGTGCGGTACTGCCGCGGCGCGCGTCATCACCTCGGGTCCGGACCAGGACGTCTACAAGATCGAGTTCGCGATGCTCCAGGCGATCGGCTGCGCGCAGCGCTCAATCAAGATCCTGACGCCCTATTTCCTGCCGGACGAGCGGGTGATGAGCGCGCTGGTGCTGGCGGCGATGGCGGGCGTGGCCGTCGACGTGGTGATTCCGGAAGCGTGCGACCATCGGTTCCTCGATTGGGCGATGCGCGCCCATGTCACGCCGCTGCTGCGCGCCGGCGGGCGGGTATGGCGCGCGCCCCTGCCGTTCGAGCATTCCAAGCTGTTCGCGGTCGACGACGGCTGGTCGCTGATCGGCAGCGCGAACTGGGACATGCGCAGCCTGCGCCTCAATTTCGAGCTCAACATGGAAGTGTGCTGCCCGCAGTTCGGCGCGCTGGTCTCCGGCGCGATCGAGCGGCGGCAGGGTAATGCTCTGACCCTCGCCGAGATTAACGCGCGTTCATTTCCGGTCCGATTGCGCGACAGCGCCGTGCGGCTTTTGCTGCCATATCTGTGAGCGATCTGTGACCTCTCACGAATGGGAACATCGATCCTCTCCAAACCGTTTCCGTCCCCGGCGCAGTCTGTGTTAGCCCCAACGTCGGGGGATGCGGTCGGGCGGGAACGGAGTGGATCGGATATGAGTTCGGGCGATCAGGCAAAGCCCCCAGGAACCTTTGAGGAGCGTAACCCCTTCGACATCTCCCGGCGCTCGGGGACCGATGTCGCCGCCGAGATCGCCAAGCGCATGGCGGCCTGGAAGCAGGCGCGCAGCCGCACCCATGACACACCCGGCACCATTCCCTCCGGGGCGGCGAAGCAACCCGCGCCCGCGGCTCCCATGCAGCCCACGCGCACGTCGAAATCCGCGGCGCCCGACCGCGCGCCGCAGCCACAAGTCGCCGCTCCAGCAGCGCGGAGCAGTGCAGGCAACGCAGCGCGCGTGCCGTATTTCGCGCTCTCGGCGGTGCGGCGCGCGATGCCGCCTGCCCCCAGCCTGAAGCACGGCAGCGCGCGTCCGCAGACGCCGGCGGGCACCGAGCCCGCGTTGCGGCCCGACGACGCGGCGATCCCAGCCGCCGCGCCAGCGCTCGACCAGGCATCGACATGGCACGACGAGGCGCCGCTCGACGAGATGCCGCTCGAAACACCGGACGCCGCCCGCCCGAGCGCGGAACCGGAAACGCCGCGCGCCGACCCGTTTGCGATCGGAGTTGCCTCGAGCAAGGACTCTCCGCTCGAGGCGGCCGCGCCGCCACAGCCGGTCGAACCTGACGACAACGAACGCCGCCGTGCCGAAGCGCGCGCAATCAAGGCCCGGTGGATGGCCGCGCACGATCCGGATGCGCTGCTCGACACGTCCGCTGGCAGCCATGTCGCATCGACGATCGAAACGGCCATGACGACCGCGCAAGAAATTGCCAGCGGCAAGCCTGCGTTGGCCGACGAGGACGTCGCAGAAAGCCCCGCCGGTCCGCCTGGCGAGAAACCGGCCGAGGCCGCCAGCCACGATGAACAGTCCCTCGACAAGCCGGCCGAGCCGGACAAGGAAACTGCGCCGGAAATCGCCTCGGAGATCGCCGCGCCGATCGCGGGCGATGGACCGGATAAATCAATGGGGCGCCCGGAGCCATCCGACGTGCGCGTGGCGCGCGTCACTCCTGCCCTGCTTGCAGGTCGCGACGTTGCATGGGAGACGCCGGCGCTCGGCCTTGCCGCGCTGGATGAGATGGCCGGTCGCACGGAGCCGACGTTCGATGCGCCGGTCGCCCGCGCGGCGCCTGATGCAGTGCCTGACGGCACTCCCGAAGCAGACGATGAGGCGGCCGAGATGCGCCAGCCTGCCGCGAGCACGGCGGCTGAACCAGGCACCTCAGGGCATCGCCCCGTGCTCGACGGCGGACTCAGCATTGCTGCGCTGGACGAGGCGGCCGGTCGCAAGGAGCCGACCTTTGATCAGCCCGTTGCGCCCGAACTGGTTCAACGCGCCGCGCCGGAGATCGAGCCGCCCGTGCCGGCGAACCAGCCGTGCGTCGTTGAAACGCGGAAGGAAGCGGCCGGCACGGCAGGGTCGCGCCTCGACGAAGTCGAATCCCCCCAACCCGCCGGCATCGCTGCACGAGACGAAACGGCCGGCCGCAAGGAGCCGACTCTCGACGGGCCGGTGCGGCCCGCCAAAACCAGGGCTGCAGCGACGCAGCCGGCCGCGCCGCACATCGCGCTGCGCCCGATCGAGACGCGCATCGAGGCACGGCGCATCGACACGCTGCGCGCCGACCCGCAGATGTCAGTGCGCCGGCCGATCTTTCCGCATATCGAGCCCGACGAATGGGACGTCCTGCCGGTGGTGGCGGCCGAGGCGCGCCGGGAACGTGGCGGCGCGGGCTGGGCGATTGGCCTTGGCGCCATTCTGCTGATCGCCGGCATCACCGCGCCGGCTGCCATCTGGCAGCAGGGACGATCGGTGCAGGATCAAGTCGCGCTGGTCAATCCCGCGCCGGCCCCGCAGCAGGCTCCAGCTCCAACAGCCACCACGACTCCAACAACCACCACGACGGCCCCAGCGCCGGCTCAGCCGACAGTGCCGGAGGCGCCGCCGCCGGAGCCCTCGCCGGCCGTCACGGCGCAGGACACACCGCCCGTCACGGCGCAGGAGCCGAGCGCCGCGAAGCCGGCGGCGCCGGAGCCCGAAGCCGGTCAACGCGCCGACAACCCTCAGCCGGCGCCTGCGCTAGGCTCCATCGGCGACGGCGAGGACGTGAACGAGGCGCCCGTGAGGACACCACCGCCTCCGACGGTGAGTCTCGCCAGCAAGCCTGTCGGCACCGGCACGCCGATGGTGGCGCGTCCGTTCGTGCCGGAGGGGGGCGACGGGCCGTTCCTGCGCGCGCCCACGACCGGCGCGACATCGGTGCCGGTGGCCGGCGCGCCGATCCAACCCGATAGCGCGGGTGTGAAGCCGAACCTGATGGGGCAACTGAAGCCGAAGGCGACGATCTCCGCAGCCAAGCCGGTCACCAGCAAACCACGGCCGGCGGCGCGCAAGCCGAAACCGTTCTTCCAACAGTCGCCGGAGCAGATGTTCGAGACTTTGATCGATACCTTGTCCGAGGGTAAGCCGGTCAACCCGGCGACCAAGCCGGCGTCGCCCTCGACCCGCCGCTAGCAGGGGTCGAGGGCGGGTGATTGCCGGTTAGCCGATTACTGTGCGCCGAGCTGAGTCTTCAATGTGTTGATCTCTTCCATGCAGGCAGCTTCATCGCCGGCCTGATCGAACTGGCGGGCGCGTTCCAGGGAGGCCTCCGTCTCGATCGGGGCGGCCGAGGTGCCGAACTCGCCGGCCTGCGCCGCTTCCGTATCGGTGGGCTCACCCTGATTTTGCGCCGCGACGTCGCCCGGCGAGGCCGCCTTGCCTTCGGTGGCCTCGTTCATGGTGTCCGTCGGCGGATGCAGGTTGCCGGTTTCGGCAACCTCGCCGGTGCCGGTCGGGCCCATTCCGGCGTCGGTGCTGGAGAGCTGCTTCTGCAGCGTGTCGATCTCGGTCGAGCACGGTCCCGCACTCGCCGCGCCGGCGGCGAGCACCAGCCCGGCTGCAGTTCCGGCCACGAGCAATGTCTTGATCATGACGATCCTCCTTCATCGCCCGCCGCTTTCAGCCGGCAATTCCCAAGCCCACCCGGCGAGCGTAGGTTAAGCTCGACTTTCAACAGTTGGCGGCGGCATACGTTCGCCTGATCGGCCGCGGCATGGAGATGGGGTGGCGATGACCAAGGGTTCAGACCTGCTGGTAGCGGCGCTCGAGAACGAAGGCGTCGAGCGGATCTTCGGCGTGCCGGGCGAGGAGAATCTCGACGTCGTGGAAGCGCTGCGCAAGTCGCGCATCGAGCTGGTGGTGACGCGGCACGAGCAGGCGGCTGCGTTCATGGCGGCGACGCACGGGCGGCTGACCGGGCGGCCGGGTGTCTGCATCACCACGCTCGGGCCGGGCGCGCTCAATCTCACCACCGGCGCCGCCTATGCGCACCTCGGCGCCATGCCGATGATCATGCTGACCGGCCAGAAGGGCATCCTGTTCAGCCGCCAGGCGCGGTTCCAGATCGTCGACATCATCGCGACCATGCGTCCGATCACCAAGATGGCGCGCACCATCGTCACCGGCTCCAGCATCCCGACCCTGGTGCGCGACGCCTTCCGTGTCGCGATGGAGGAGCGGCCCGGGCCGGTGCTGCTCGAGCTGCCGGAAGACATCGCCGGTGAGGACATCAAGGACGTGCCGCTGGTGCCGCCGCACGAGGTGCCGCTGCCGGTCGCGCACCCGGCGGCGCTCGAGCGTGCGACGCAGATGCTGCTGGCCGCCAAGCGGCCGCTGCTGATGGCGGGCGCCGCCGCCAACCGGCCGCGCCTGACCGAGGCGCTGTCGGAGTTCGTGCGCCGCACGCGCCTGCCGTTCTTCAACACCCAGATGGGCAAGGGCGCGATTGCCGGCGGCTCCAACCTCTACATGGGCACCGCGGCCTTGAGCGAGCGCGACTATGTGCACCGCGCCATCGACCGCGCCGACGTGATCCTGTCGGTCGGCCACGACACGGTGGAGAAGCCGCCGTTCCTGATGGGCCCCAAGGGGCCGAAGGTCATCCATGTCGGCTTCACGCCGGCGCATGTGGAGCAGGTGTTCTATCCTCATGCCGAGCTGGTGGGCGACGTGGGCCCGAGCCTGGCGCTGCTGGCCGACCGGATCGAGGGCAAGCTCAACATCGATCCCGCGTTCGCGACCTTGCGCAACGAGATCCTGGCCAAGCTGCAGGACCGCGCGGAGGAAGTGCGCTTCCCGCTCACGCCGCAGCGCATCGTGCACGACGTGCGCCAGGTGATGCCGGAGGACGGCATGGTCTGCCTCGACAACGGCATGTACAAGATCTGGTTCGCGCGCAATTACCGCACCCACGTCGCGAACACGCTGCTGCTCGACAACGCGCTCGCCACCATGGGTGCGGGCCTGCCCTCAGCCATGATGGCGGCGATGCTTTATCCGGACCGGCGCGTGCTGGCGGTCGCCGGCGACGGCGGCTTCATGATGAACAGCCAGGAGATGGAGACGGCGGTCCGCCTCAAGCTCGATCTCGTGGTGCTGATCCTGGAGGACAACGCCTACGGCATGATCCGCTGGAAGCAGGCGGTCGATGGGTTCCCCGACTACGGCCTCGTCTTCGGCAATCCCGACTTCGTGAAATACGCCGAGTCATACGGCGCCAAGGGCCGCCGCGTCGAACGCGCCGACGGCCTTGCGCCCGCGCTGGACGCGGCGTTCAACGACGGCGGCGTGCAGCTGGTGGTCGTGCCGGTGGACTACAGCGAGAATGTCCGCGTGCTGGTGGAGGAACTCGCGAAGAACGTCTGACGATCGCGCATGGCGGTGAGCGGGACCGGATCCCGCCCACCGCAACGGCGCGGGCGTCGCGCTACAGGTTGGCGCGCTACTGGTTGGTGGTCGTGCCGGTATCGCCTTCCGGCGCGGGTGCCGGAGCGGGCGCGGGAGCCGGCGTCACCGGTTCGGTCGCGGCCGGGGCGGGCGCATCCTGCACGTCGCCGGCGTCATTGTTGGTGAAGATGAACACGAACACCGCCGCCAGCACCACCAGGCCGCCGACGATGAAATAGAGCGTGCGATTTCCGCCCTCGGGTGGGAGCGGGGCCTTCGGGACGTTCGGATCGTAACTCATCCATTTCTCTCCTCACGTTGCGGCGCGCGCTGGACCCGCCCGTCGCTGGCGCGGAGGCGCACGCATGCCGGAAAAATGGCCGCGCTCCCGGAAGGTTCCCGAAAGCGCGGCGGTCGAGGGTTGTTAACGCAGGTTACTCAACGCCGAGCGCCGCCTTCGCGGTGCCCAGTTCCGTCATGCAGGCGTCCTCGTCGCCCGCATCGGCGGCCAGCTGCGCCTTCTTGAGCGCGGTGATGGCTTCCGCACGGCCGCCGGCGGCGGTGTTCATGTCACCGACGCGCGAGGTCTCGGTCACATCGCCGCTCGGCATCGTGGTGGTGCCGGTGGCGCTGCTGTCAGCAGTGGTCGAATCGGCACTGTCCGCCGTGGGGTCCATGTCCTGCGGCTGCTGCACGCCCGGATCGGCCGCGCCGATCGTCGCGTTGGCGCCGCTGTCGTCGGCGGTCGTGGTGCTGCTGCCGTCGGTCGTGGTGGTGGTGCTGGTGCCGGTGGTGGCGTTGGCTTCCGGCGCCGGCTGCTGCACGCCCGGATCGGCCGCGCCGATGGTCGCATTGGCATCACTGTCGGCATCCGCGATCTGGTCGTCGCCCGGAGCCGTGGTCGCGCCGGTGCCGGTGTCGACCGAGGCGCTCGGGCTCGGCTGCTGCACGCCCGGATCGGTCGCGCCGATGGTCGCGTTGGCGCCTTCCTCCATGCCGAGCTTCTGCTGCAGGTCCGCCACTTCCGCGCCGCAGCTGCCGGCCGCGCTGGCCGTGCCGGCTGCCAGGATCAGACTGGCTCCGATCCCGAACGCAAGTGCTGTCTTGTTCATATTGCCTCTCCACTGTTGCCCGCCAGCCCGGGCACGACCGCGACATGCGGAGGCTCGCCTGGCGTTGATGGGAAAACATCGAGAGGTCGCGAACGTTTACGGGCCGGCCCCCTAATTTAATGTGATCGCGGCGCGGCAACCAGCCGCAGCGCTCCACGGGTGCGGGGAGGGGCGCGGGCGATTCGGGTCGCAACAATTGGAACCGCCCGCCGTTGCCATCACGAAACAGTCAGGACCGCCGGTCATTGAAATCGAAATCAAGCTCGCGCTGCTCCTCCGAGCCGTGGCGGCCGCCGGTGCCGGCATTCTGGGTGCGGGTGAAGCCGATGCGCGGCTCGTTGCGCACGAACAGGATCACGCACGGTGCGCCGGAGAAGCCCTGGCAGCCGCGCAGCGCCGGCTGCGAGTAGTTCGAGGTCGCGCAGGCGATCTCCTCGCAGTAGGTGAAATATGAACTGCGCCCGTCGGGCGATACCGCGAACGCGCCCGGCCGCGTCGCTTTCACGATGCGCAGATACTTGGAAACCTCGGTGTTGGTCTCCGGTGTGATGGTGATGGGTGTCCTGGGCGGCGGCGCCGCATTCGGCGCGGCGCAGGCGTTGAGCGCGATGGCGGCGAGCAAGGCGGCGGCAATAGTCCGAATGCGAGTCACGAGCATGGTCCCTTGTCCTGAAATGCCACGTTGGTCTTACGGTGGCGCTCAGATGGGGACGCATCACAAAAGCGGGAAGTGAACCGGATCACAGCGGACGGTACGATCGGCCGTCAGCGGCCGCGGACGTCGTAGTCGATCCGCCGCTGTTCCTCCGACCCATGCCGGCCCGCCGCCGCGGGCGCGCTGCGCGTGTATTGCAGGCGCGGCTCGTGGCGCACGTAGAGGATCACGCACGGCGTGCCGGCCAGACTCTGGCAGCCGCGCAGCGCCGGGATCGAGTAGTTCGCGGTCGCGCAGGCTGTGTCGCCGCACCAGGTATAGAAGGAGTTGGCCCCGTCTGGCGACACCGCGAAGGCGCCCGGCCGCGTGACCTTCACCCTGCGCAGATAGGCGCTGAGCGCGCCCTCGGTCTGCGGCGAGATCGCGATCTGGCCCGTGGGTGACGGCGCCACCGCAGGCCCGGCACAGGCCGACAGGGCAAGGACGAAGAAGCCGGCAAGTTTCCAGGATGCGTGAGTCACGATTGCTTCTCTCCGTCCGGGCGATGACGGGCGCAGCCTAGCACAAGACCGGCTGCGCCCCCGATCGCACGAGCCAGAAGACCTCACCTGCTCCGTGGAGGAGAGGTCGTGAACTCCCGGCGGGCGTGCTGGGCGAGTTCCTGGGCGAACCGCTCCGCGTATGGCGGCAATAGGTGCCGCGGGTTCCAGTGAACCGCCACCTGCATCGTCAGCGGCTTGCCGTCCTGTGCCAGCTTGCGCACCGAAAATTCCTTGCCGGGCAACGCGACGGTGGCTGGCAGCACGGCCAGGCCGCAGCCCGCCTTCACCAGGGCGAGCAGGGTGCCGGGTGCATTGCTTTCCAGGAAGATGTTGGTGCGGATGCGCGCCACGCGGCAGGCGGCGTCGAACAGGTCGCGCGTGCCATAGCCGCGCTGGAGCAGCAGCAGCGGCACGTCCTCGAGGGCGGCGATCTCGATCGTGCCGGCGCGGTGCCGTTGCCGGCGGTCGCCGATGACGAACATCTGCGAAGTGCCGGCCGGCACGCAGGCCGCGCCGAATTCGGGCTGATAGAGCGTGAAGGCAAGATGCAGGCTGCCGCGCCGCAGCGCCTCGACCAGCGAGGCGGTATCGCCCTCGGTCAGGCGCATTTCCACCCCCGGCATGATGCGGCGAAAGCGGTTGATCAAGGCGGGAAACAGCCGTTGCAGGGTCTGCGGCGTTGCGCCGACCCGCAGTACGCCGGCTTCGCCGCTGCCGATCGCCCGCGCCCGCTCGCGGAAGGCACCGGCGGAATCCAGTGTGCGCCGCGCATGGGTAAGCAGGTCATGCCCGGCGCCGGTGAGGCGCAGGCCGCGGCCCGCGCGCTCGAACAGCGCCACCTTCAACTCCGCCTCCAGATCATGGATCTGCCGCGAGAGGGCCGGCTGCGAGACGTGCAGCGTCACGGCGGCGCGCGAGACGCTGCCCTGCTCCGCCGCCGCCACGAAATAGCGCAGATGCCGAAGGTCCATGACGCAAATCATAACAGAAAAGCATGAGAAACGGCAGAAACTATGTATTGGACGCAACGAGCGGCGCCGCCCTAGGGTTGCGGCGAGCGAGACCGAGGAGGGAATCATGCTGGCGACCACCCGAAACCGTTTTGATCTCGATCGTTTTGTCGCCGATTGCCGCGCCGCCCTGCGCGAGGACATGGCGCAGAAGGCGGTGCGCGAGGTGCTGCTGCGCGCGCTGGAAGGCCACGGCGTGCGCGATGCTCTGGGCCGGCCCGAGCGCGGGGGCATCCAGACGCTGCACCATGCGCCCGATCTCACCATCCTCAATGTCACCTGGGCGCCGGAAATGACGGTGATGCCGCATGACCATCGCATGTGGGCGATCATCGGCATCTATGCCGGGCGCGAGGACAACATCTTCTGGCGCCGCATCAAGGATGAGAAGGGCGGCAGGATCGAGGCTGCCGGTGCACGGGCCCTCGGCGAAGGGGATTGCTGGCCGCTCGGTCCCGACATCATCCATTCCGTGACCAATCCCGCCCCGCGCTGCGCCGGCGCACTGCACATCTATGGTGGCGACTTCTTCGCGCAGGCGCGCAGCGAATGGGATCCGGAGACGCTGCTGGAAAAGCCCTATGACAGCGCCAAGACCATCAGGATGTTCGAGGACGCCAACAAGCGGCTGACCGGCGCCGCGTAGCCAACGCCGTCGCCGCGCCGCACGGGTGATGCGGCGCGGCGCCCTGCGAGACGGGCTTTACTCCTGCGTCAGATGGCTCTTCGCCTCGTCGACCGCGTTCATGCAGGCGGCTTCGTCGCCGGCCTGGTCGAGCGCGCGGGCGCGCGCCAGCGCCTGGGCCGCGGCGTCGGTGCCGGTCGCGCCGGTATCGGTGGTGTCGATGCCGGTGGCGGTGTTGAGCTGGCTGGACGCAGCGGCATCCGAATCCA
>DATFDU010000207.1:0-3667 GCA_035251915.1 Dongiaceae bacterium
CGCCGAGGGCATCCGCCGCACCATGGCGGCCTATATCGGCCTCAAGCCGCATATGGATGTGGTGACGCACCATACGACCGTGGCGGGCGACTTCGCGATGACGCGCTCGCAGTGGCTGATCAAGGGCATCGACAAGGCGGGCCAGCCGACGGAGGTGCATCACCACGGCATGGAGGTGCATCGCCGGCTGCCCGACGGCACCTGGGTGTTCTTCATCGATCACCCGTTCGGCGCCGATCCGAGCTGGGCCGTGACTGCGCCGCCGCACACCGAATAAGGCCAGGCAGCGTTTGGGCCCGCCGAGCTTGTCAGGTCAGCGCAAGCAGGAAGCGCCGGATTGTGACGATACGGGTTCGCTTGAATCGCTCGAGGGCCAGCAGGCCGCTCTTGTCACCCGTCACAAGGTAATCTGCGCGGCCGCTGACAGCGACCGCCAGCAGGTAGTCGTCCGCCGGATCAGGCGACGCGGCCACCTGCGGTACGGGGCCGATCATGATTGCCAGATGCCGGATTTGATTGATGATGCGCCCGGCTTCCGCCGGCTTGATCGAGTCACGCACTGCCGGTCGTCGCGTGACACGCCTCATTTCTGCGATCTGCTCCTCGCAGCTGATCAGGCGGAACTCGCCTGCCTGCCATGCCTTGTAGACGAGATGGGCAGCGCCCGATGAGCTGATTAGTGCGGAAACCAGAACATTGGTATCCAGAACGACACGCATCGAGCGCCGCTTAGTGGCGCGCCTTGCGGGTGCGTTTGGAGCGTACTTCCGTCAACGCCTGCTCAACCTGGGAAACGATCTGCTTGGGCGACCTGCCCTTGTTCCTGGCCTTAACCCTCTGCACGGTTTCATCAAGCAGCTTCCAGCGCACCGCCTCCTCGATGAACCTGGACAGATCGCCTTTGCGCATGCCTCGTGCGCCGAGATGCCGACGCAGGGAAAGGTCGACTTCCTCCGATACCACGATGTTCCAGCGGACAGCATTCGTCATGTCTCTCGATCCATGTATATATGTTTATGTGGGAATATAGCACTTCGAGATCGGCGATCATAGCGGCTAGCGCACGAACGGCGCGAGCTTGTCCTTGATCGCGGCTTCCAGCTTCTCATCGAGCTCGCGCATGGCGCTTTCGGTCATCTGGAACCACACCGCTTCGCGCTCGTTCAGGGTCATGTCCTCGGCGACGGTCTGGCTGCGGTTGGCGGTGGCGGTGACATAGCCGGTGGTGGCGAGCAGCGGGTTGCCGACCTCGAGCTTCACCGCGATGTGGAGATCGTAGCGGTCGGACTGCTCCGTCCGGAACACCTGGGTCAAGCCGCTCGCGCGCGGCAGCGCGCTTTCGGTCGCCGAGGCATCGGTGATGGTGTAGGTAGCCATGCCGCGCTGTCCCACCGCGCGCAGCACGTCGCGGCCCCAGGCCGCCGCCACGTCCGCCGGCTTCTGCGGGAACAGGTGGTCGACATAGGGCGCGACGCCGGGCGCCTTGTAGGCCTGCACCACCTCGATCTGCGCCACGTCGAGGCGCAGCGGAGGCCGGTCCTGGAAGGTCAGCGTCGCATAGCTCTGCCGCATCGGCGGCGTGTCGCAGGCGCCGAGCGCCATGAGCGCGGGCAGGAGGAGGAAGGACCGTCTGTTCATGCTGTCACGCACTCCATCGCCGCCGCCTCTCAGACTGTCATCCCGGGCAGCCGCGTAGCGGGTGACCCGGGACCCATGCGATGCTTCAGTGGTGCGGAACCCGCGCATGGGTCCCGGCTCTCGCTTCGCTCGGCCGGGATGACAGTAAGAGAAGCGGGAGGAACGGCGTCAACCCCCGTTCAGTTCCTTGCCGGCAGGAACTCCGCAACCGGGAAGTCATAGCGCGCGTTGCAGAACTCGCAGGTGACCTGGAGGGCGCCGTCGATCTGCAGCTCGGCCAGCTCCTCCGGCGCCATGGCCTTCAGCACGGTCTCCACCCGGCCGCGCGAGCAGCGGCACTTGGCCTCGACGCCCTGGGCCTTCTGCGCGCGCACGCCGTCCTCGTGGAACAGGCGGTAGAGCACGTCGGTCGCCGGGATGTCGCGGTCCAGCAGCTCGCGGTCGGTGCAGCTCGCCATCAGCACGAAGGCGCGGCGCCAGGCGTCGTCGGCGATCTCTTCCGCCATCTCGGTGACATTCTCCTGCGGCAGGCGCTGCAGCATGATGGCGCCGGCGCGCCAGCCGTCGGCGGTCTTGCTCGCGGCGATCTTGAAGCCGGCCTGCAGCTGCTCCGACTGGCGGAAATAGTGGTGCACGCAGTCGCTCAGGGTCGCGCCGTCCATCTCGACGATGCCCTGGTAGCGGTCGGTGTGCTGGCCCTGGTCGACGGTGAAGGCGAGATAGCCCTTGCCGTGCAGGCGCGGCAGCGATGCCTGCTCGCCAGGATTCTCTGCTGCGATCGCCGCCACCTTCTCCGCGTCGAACTGGGCATAGCCGCGCATCGCGCCTGCGCTGGTGATGTCGACCACCATCAGCTTGATCGGCCCGTCGCCCTTGGTCTGCAGGGTGAAGACGCCCTCGTATTTGAGCGCCGCCGCGAGCGCGGCCGACAGCACCATCATCTCGGCCAGCAGCCTGGCGACGCTGTCGGGATAGGCGTGCTGGGTGACGATGCGGTCGACGACGTCGCTCAGCCGCACCAGGCGGCCGCGCACGCCGTGGCCTTCGATCGAGAATGGCTGGATGAAATCGCGTCGCTCGCCCGCCGGCAATCCTGTGCGCATGATGTGCTCATATTGTGAGGCTGCAGCCGGCGTCTCCCCCCTCGAGGAGCGCGCGCCGGCTCTCAGCCCCTTAGATAGGAAGCCGGCCGCCCTAAATCAAACCGAGGCACCAGAGCAGGATGCCTTGCTGGGCGTGCAGGCGGTTTTCCGCCTCGTCCCACACCACCGAGGCGGGGCCGTCGATCACGCTCGCCGTCATCTCCTCGCCGCGGTGGGCGGGCAGGCAGTGCATGAAGATGGCGCCGGGCTTGGCGGCGGACATCAGGCGGTCGTCGACCTGGAAGGCGCGCAGCAGGTTGTGGCGGTCGGTGGTGTCGGCATCGCCCATCGAGACCCAGGTGTCCGTCACCACGCAATCCGCGCCGGCGACCGCCTCGGTCGGGTCGGTGACGATGCGCACCTTGGCCCCGCGCGCCTGCGCCCAGTCCACCACGTCCTTGGGCGGCAGCAGCATTTCCGGGCAGGCGACGTTGAGCTCGAAGTCGAACATCGCGGCGGCGTGGATCCACGAGGTCGCCATGTTGTTGCCGTCGCCCGACCAGGTGATGCGCTTGCCCTTGATGGGCCCCTGATGCTCCTCGAAGGTCATGACGTCGGCCATCAGCTGGCACGGATGGGTGCGGTCGGTGAGGCCGTTGATGACCGGCACCGCCGAATACTCGGCCAGCTCGTTCAGTTTCTGCTCCTTGGTGGTGCGCACCATGATGCAGTGGACATAGCGCGACAGCACGCGCGCGGTGTCGGCCACGGTCTCGCCGCGGCCGAGCTGCGAGGACTCGCGCTCCAGCACCACGGTGTCGCCGCCGAGGCGCTTCATGCCGAGCTCGAACGAGAGATCGTCTCGGGGGACCTCCCGCCCACTGACTTCCCGTTGCGAAACATGGAACACTTCTGGTTACTAATCGCTAAGCCACTGGAGAGTTCTG
>DATFDU010000208.1:0-2969 GCA_035251915.1 Dongiaceae bacterium
AGACCTGGTCGACGTCGTTGCGCGCCACCTCCGGCGCCCTGATCGGCAGGTTCGAACTGAGCTGCGTCACCAGCAAGGCGGCGCGGGCAGCGGGGCTTGGTCCCGCCGGCATCCTCGCCCAGCTTGCCGCACTCGCGATCGAGCGCCATCAGGCGGAGAACGCCTTCGCGGATATCCGGCAACGCAACGACCTGATCCTGAGTGCGGCCGGCGACGGCATCTTCGGCATCGATGCCGATGCCCGCGTCACCTTCGCCAATCCCGCCGCGGCCCGCATGCTCGGCCGGGATGCGGTGGAGATGATCGGCGTCGGTGCAAGCGCGCTGGTCAAGATTCGCGCCTCCGATCCTGAAGCGACCTGCCCCATCACCGCGACACTGCGGGATGGCCGCAGCAGGCATGCCGAGAACATCTGCATGCGACGCGGCGACGGCAGCGAATTTCCGGCCGAGCTGATGATAACGCCGGTCCGGCGGCAGGCCTCGGACCTGCGCGCGGTCGTGGTGTTTCACGACATCAGCGCGCAGATCGACGCGCAGCGGCAACTGCTCGCGGCGCGCGACCAGGCCGAGATGGCCAACCGTTCCAAGTCGAGCTTCCTCGCCCATATGAGCCACGAGCTGCGCACGCCGCTCAATGCCATCATCGGGTTCTCCGAGGTGATCGCGCGGCAGGTGATGGGCCCGATCGCCAATGCGCACTATCACGACTACGCAGCGGACATCCATGCGTCCGGCCAGCATCTGCTGTCTCTCATCAACGACCTGCTGGATCTTTCCAAGATCGAAGCCGGCAAGCTCGAGCTGTTCGAGGAAACGGTGGATCTTCACGCGCTGGTGAAGCGCTGTGCCGTCTTCGTGAACGAAGCGCTGCGGGCCAAGCAGCTCGAGCTCCAGCTCGACATCGCGCCAGGCTTGACGGCGGTGTTCTGCGACGAGCGGAGGCTGAAGCAGGTTCTGCTCAACCTGCTTTCCAACGCGATCAAGTTCACGGCCAAGGGGCGCATCTGCGTCGCTGCCCGGCGCGATGGCGCGGATCTGCTGCGCATCGAAGTCGCCGATACCGGCGTCGGCATCGCCGCAAAGGACATCGCCAAGGCCATGACGCCGTTCGGGCAGGTCGACGGCACGCTGAGCCGGGAGCACAAGGGCACCGGTCTCGGCCTGCCCCTGGCAAAGCAGCTGATCGAATTGCATGGCGGCACGCTCGCACTCGCAAGCGAGACGGGCCGGGGCACGAAGATCACCATCCTGCTGCCGGGCCGCGCCGGCCCGCAGCGGTCCGCGCATCTGCCGCGGCCCGAGACACGCCTCCCAGCTCGGGTAAAGGCCCATCGCGGTCCACCAGCGGCGGCCGCGTCGCGAATCGAGTGATGCCTGAGCTTGTTCGAGAGTGGCGCACCAGCCTGGATGAAAATGGGCACTGGAAAATCAATGGCTTAATAGGTCGCACGTCCTGAGGAATAGTTCGTGCAAGGTTGACAAGGAGCGGGCACTCGACCATCGGCCGGCGCCCGATCATGCGCAAAGTGCGGATATCTGACGTCGACCCCCTATACGGGACGGAAAGGGGTAAGCAGGACCCGCCAAGCGTATTCGTTAGCAGTCCGCATCATCCAGCACGGAGGGCGTCGTTTCCCTATGGTGCCGCGCGCTTGCGCGCAGCCGAAACGCCAGCCCCATGGCGATCGATTGGGCCAGGCACATGAGGGCGGTCAACGACCGGAATCCCAGCAGCTGCGCATCATTGACCTCGATCAACAGGCGCGCGTTGGTTGCGATCGGGCTCGCAACCGAGTTGGTAATGGCGATGATGTCTCCGCCACGTGAACGCACATCCTTGCAGGCTTTGATCGTATCCTCCGCATATGGCGGGAAGCTGATGGCTACCAGCACATCGCCCTTGCGGACCGCGGCGACCTGTTCGCGGATCGTCCCACCGAGACCGGTGATCTGGTAGGCATGGCGACCAATTCGGCTCAAGGCATAGGCCAGATAGGATGCGACGGGATAGGACCGTCGCAGTCCGATGATGTGCACGGCGCGTGCGGATTCGAGCAGGGCGATCGTATCCGTGAGAGGAATATCTCCCGCGACCTCCCCGAGATGTTCCAGTGAAGCAATATTGGCGCGGCTGAAGGTCCGCACGATGTCGGCAGGGTCTGATGGGTCCTGCAGCGGCTGCTCGCCGCCATAGTGCCGGATGCGTTCACCCAGGCTGCGGCCTCCACTGCGCCGCAGCGGCTCGAGCAGCATGGCCTGCAGATCGGAGAATCCACCATATCCAAGCGCCTTCGCCAGCCGCACGAACGCGGTCGGGGCAATATCGGCCTGCTTCGCAACCGCCGAGACCGGATTGAGCGCGACGACATTGGGATGACCGAGCACGAACCGAGCAGCATCCAGCATGCGCGGGGTCAGTTTTTCTCGCCGCTGTGTAACGAAGCGGCGTAGTTGATCGAGATTGCGTGGCTTCACCGTGCTCCCCATCGCGGCCCCCGGCGGCTAGAACAAGCGAGGCTCCCCTCGCCGCACGAACTGACCCATGCCCGGCCGGCCAAGCCAGCGCTCGCCATCCACGATCATCTGCCCGCGCAAAAAGACCTTCTCAACCTTTCCCTGGATGGAGCGGCCCTCGAGCAAGGTGTAGTCGCAATTGCCGTGCAGCCGATCGGCTCGGATGGTCTGGCGGGCATTCGGATCGAACAGCACGATATCAGCGTCCGATCCAACCGCGACAGTTCCCTTTTTCGGGTAAAGGCCGAACAGCTTGGCAGGATTGCTCGCAGTCAGCTCCACCAGCCGGTTCAGCGATAGCCGGTTCCGCGTCACCGCGAGGTCGTACATGCTGGTCAGGCGCGTCTCGATCCCGGGCGCGCCGTTCGGAATCTTGGAGAAATCCGCTTTGCCGGCGGCCTTCTGGTGGCGAAAGCCGAGATGGCCTTCCTTCATGCAGAACGGGCAATGGTC
>DATFDU010000209.1:0-3588 GCA_035251915.1 Dongiaceae bacterium
CTTCCTCGGAGGTGATCGACTCGATGCCGTCCACCGGCTTGTCGGTGACGAGGCTCACGCCGGTGTTGAAGAAGTCGAGGCCGGGGCTCGGCTCGGGCTTCTTGCCGGACTTGGCATACTCGACGATCGCCTCGACGCCCATCGAGGCCATCAGCAGCGGATATTGCTGCGCGGTCGCGCCGATCACGCCGGCCTTCACGTTCTGCACGCCTGGGCAGCCGCCGTCGACCGAGGTCATCAGCACGTCCTTGTCGCGACCGATCGCCTTCAGCGCCTCGTGCGCGCCGGCCGCGGTCGGCTCGTTGATGGTGTAGACCACGTTGACGGTCGGATCCTTCTGCAACAGGTTCTCCATGCCGGTGCGGCCGCCTTCCTCGGCGCCGGCGCCCCATTGGTGACCGACGATCCGCGGATCGTCCTCGTCGCCATAGCGCTTCGGATCCTTGATATCGATGCCGAAGCCTTTCATGAAGCCCTGATCGCGCAGCATGTCGACCGTCGGCTGGGACTGGATCGCATCGACGAAGGCGATGCGCGCGTCCTTGGCCCCGTCGCCCAGGGTCTTGGCGGCCCAGGCGCCGATCAGTTCGCCGGCCTTGAAATTGTCGGTGGCGAAGGTGGCGTCGGCGGCGCCGATCGGCTCCAGCGGCGTGTCGAGCGCGATCACCAGGATGCCGGCCTGCCGCGCCTTCTCGACCGACGGCACGATCGCCTTGGTGTCGGCGGCGGTGATGAGGATGCCCTTGGCGCCGGCGGCGATCAGGTTCTCGATGGCTGCGACCTGGGTCTCGTTGTCGCCGTCATACTTGCCGGCGAAGCTCTGCAGCTCGAGCCCGAGCTCCTTGGCCTCGGCTTCGGCGCCTTCCTTCATCTTGGCGAAGAACGGATTGGTGTTGGTCTTGGTGATGAGACCGACGATGACCTTGTCCTGGGCGCCGGCCGGCGCGGCCCACAGCACCGCCGACAAGGCGGAGACCGCCACGCACGCCATCAAGTTCTTCAAGGGTGACGCAGACCAGTGCCCGCGCATTCCCGCACGTTCCACCATCATGTCTTCCTCCCAATTCTGGTCCTCGCCTGCTGGCGGGCCGGTTTTCGGCGAAATGGCCGTGCTGGGATTCAAATTCGCGATTTTGCCTGTTGTCAAGCAGATCATCCCGGAGATATGCATATAGTTATGCAGAAGTTCATTTCGCCCAGTTCATCCGGTATGGGAGAGGTTCTCGCCCTCATCCTGTCGCGCCAGGCGGCGACCCGGCCGGACATCGAGCGCGTCTCCGGACTGTCGCGCGCCACCGTCGCCCACCGCCTGGACGAGTTGATGGAGATCGGCCTGATTGACGAGACTGCCGAGCGGCAGCCGAGCGGCGGCCGGCCGGCGCGCATCCTGAAGCTCAACGAGTCGTTCGGCGTGACGCTGGCCGCCGATATCGGCGAGAGCGTGACCCGTGTCGCCGTCACTGACCTTGGTCCGCGCATCCTGGCGGAGCAGACCGTCGCCATCGACGTCGCCAGCGGGCCGTTGCCGATCCTGGGCGAGATCGCGCGCTGTGGCCGCGCGCTGTTGAAGCGCGTCGGACGCAAGCAGGTGTTCGGTGTCGGCCTCAGCCTGCCGGCACCGGTCGATCATGAGAATGGCCGTGTGGTCGGCCCGTCCGTGATGCGCCAGTGGGACAATTTCGACATCCGCGGCTGGCTGGAGAAATCCTTCGGTATCGACGCGCTGATTGATAACGACGTGAACCTGATGGCGCTCTCGGAGCATCGCCGCTTCTGGCCGAACGCCGATCACTTCTTTTTCGTCAAGGCCGGCACCGGCATCGGCAGCGGCATCGTCACCCGCGGCCAGGTCTATCGCGGCGGGCGAGGCGCGTCCGGCGACATCGGCCACATCCAGTTCGACGCGCCCAAGGCGCCGCTCTGCCGCTGCGGCAAGCTCGGCTGCGTCGAGGCGCGCGCGGCCGGCTGGGCGATCGCGCGCGACCTGCGCGCGCTCGGCTTCGAAGGCCAGACTGCACGCGAGGTGATGGCGCTGCTGGACCGCGGCACGCCGGAATGCATCCGGCGCATCCGCGAAGCGGGGCGGGTGCTGGGCGAAGTGCTGGCGGACGTGGTCAGCATCCTCAATCCCACGACCATCGTGGTCGGCGGTACCCTTTCGCAGGCCGGCGAGCACCTGATCGCCGGCATCCGCGAGATGATCTACCAGCGCTGCCTGCCGCTCGCGATCGAAGGCCTCGCCATCCACACCGCCCGCAGCGACGACCGCGCCGGCATCTTGGGCGCCGCGCAGCTGGTTATCGACGCCAAGCTGCAGCCGAGCGCGATCGGGGCGACTGTGGCGCGGGTGGCTGGATAGGAAGCCCCGTTCTCTATTCCGTCATGGCAAAGCCCAGCTTTGCCATCCACGAGTTTCGTTTGGGTGATGCTGTGCGAATGGAACCAAACTCGTGCATCCCAGGGCCAAGCCTTGGAATGACCAAGGCGACCGGGCGCTCGCTCCTCTACTTCCACACCTCGCTTGCGACCCGCATGAAGTTGCCGCCGAGCACGCCCAAGATCTCGCGGTCGCGGAAGCCGCGCTGCACCATGGTCTCGGTGATCTCCATCAGCTGCTTGGGCGGCACGTAGGAGGTGGGCCAGCGGCCGTAATCCTCGTTCTCCGGCCAATAGGCCTTATGCGAGTCGAGCAGGCCGTCCACGTTCTCCGCGTCGAACGCGTAGTCGAGCGAGATGCCGACATGCTCCGGCCCGACCAGCTCGGCGGCGTGGGCGATGTGGTTGACGAAGGTCTCGCTGCTGGTGTCGTTCTCGCCCAGGAACAGGCTGACTCCGGTGATGCCGACCACGCCCCCGGTCTTGGCGCAGGCCTTGATCTGCTCGTCGACGATGTTGCGGCCGTGGTTGCGCAGCGCCTTGGCGCAGGAGTGGGAGAAGATGACCGGCGCCTGCGATGTCTCCATTGCTTCCATCGTGGTGCGATAGGCGGTGTGCGAGCAGTCCACCACCATGCCGACGCGGTTCATCTCCTTGATCACGTCGCGCCCGAACGACGTGAGGCCGGCATTGCCGTCGTGGCAGCCGCCGCCGGCGAGGTTGTTGAGATTGTAGGCGAACAGCATCTGGCGCACGCCGAGATCGTAGTAGAGGCTCACCATGTTGACGTCGCCGTTGAGCGAATTCATGCCCTCGAGGTCGAAGGCGATGGCGAGCTTGCCCTCCTTGCGCGCGCGCTTGATGTCGGCGGTGGTCCGCACCAGCGCGTATTTCTTCGGATGGGTCTGCAGCCAGGCGCGGAAGCGCGCCAGGGTCTTGACCGTCGCCTGCCAGTCGACGACGTCGTAGCCGACATTGACCGACAGGTAGTGGACGCCGGCCTTGCGCCAGATCTCGAGCTTTTTGAGATCGGCCCCGCCGTGCGGGTCGAAGCCCGAATGATCGTCCCAGACCAGCGCCTTCTTGTAGAGTTGCGCCGCCCGCTGTCTCGCTTGCACCTTGTTCATGCTGCCCTTGAATGCCACCAGAAAGGGTTGGGTTTGGGGGCCTATTTAACGGGCCTGCCGACGGAGCCGCAACCCCCATCGCTGT
>DATFDU010000210.1:0-5731 GCA_035251915.1 Dongiaceae bacterium
TCGTCGCCGCCGAGCCAGGCGCTCTTGGAAAGCCGCTTGTCCATCACCGCGTAGAGCCGTCCGACCTCGCGCGTATAACGGTCGATCGCGTACGGGATGCGCTCCGGCGCCGAGCTCTTGAAGTGATAGCACTGGCCGAACATCGGCCCGATGTTGCCCATCTGGAACATCAGCCATTCGAGCACGCGGGCGCGCGGCTCGTCCGCCGCCGGCAGGAACTTGCCGCTCTTCTCCGCCAGGTAGAACAGGATGGCGCCGGATTCGAAAATGGTGATCGGCCCGCCGTCCGGCCCGTCCTGGTCGACGATCGCCGGGATCTTGCTGTTGGGATTGATCTTCACATACGCGGGACTGAACTGCTCGCGGGCGCCGATATCCACCTTGTGCAGGCGGTACGGCAGGCCGGTCTCCCCCAACATGATGTGGATCTTGTGCCCGTTGGGTGTGCCCCAGGTGTAGAGATCGATCATCCTGCCTTCATCCGCTCCGGATCTGACGCCCCCGGATTGCCTGGCAGTCAAGAGGATTTCCCTTGAGCTGGCAAGGGCGCATGCCGATCATGCCAACCTTCACTGAGGATGAACCGGGCATGAACGACATCGACTGGCAGCGGCCGCCCAGCGGCTATTCCGAGCTTCTCGGCTATCGCTTCGTCAAGCGCGATACTGGCTATTGCGAGCTGCAGCTCACGGTCGAGCACAAGCACTTGAACCGGTTGAATGTGCCGCATGGCGGCGCGCTCGCCACCCTGATCGACACAGCAGCGGGCGCCGCGGTCGGTTTCGCGCAGGGACCCGACCGGCTGCTGCCTGCCGTCACCCTCTCGCTGTCGATCCAATTCCTGGGCCAGGCAAAGGTCGGCGACGTGTTGACCGCGACCGGTCGGCGCATTGGCGGCGGCCGCACCATCGCCTATGGCACCGCCGAAATCAAAAGCCAGGACGGCCGTGCCATCGCGCGCGGTGACGGAACCTTCCGCTACGTGACGCCGCGCGCCTGAGCGGCCTAGGCTGGCCGCGCCGCCGTAGTGCGGCCGAGGCGTTCCTTCGGTCCCGCCCGGCCCAGGCCCAAGCGCGCATATTCCGCGTTCAAGCGCCCGGTCAGAGCGAGCAAGCACATCCTCAGATCCGAGATCGCCCCATAGAACGGGTTGACCCTGATCAGCGGCCGGTTGTGCTCGATCAGATGATGTGAGCTCACGGCCATCACGACGCCGAGCCCGATGCCGCCGGCCATGAACCAGAGAAACTCCATCCAGATCGCTAGTACCGTTCCGCCGATTCCGGTCAGAGTGGCCAGATAGTGCATCCCTCTGGTCGCTGGATTGCGGTGCGCATCCAGATAGGCGACCCAGAAGTCGCGATAGGGCATCCGAAGGCCGTCTCGCAGCTCTTTCATCGCTTCACCGTCCCTTTCCGATGGCGGCGAGCCATCGACCCTGCATTTACTTTAACCCCGAGTCGCGACTTCGTCCAATCCTGAACTATCAAAAGACAGGGATTCCAAATATTTCGCGCTCAATTACCTGGAAACTTCGGAGTTCGACGGTCAAGGAAAGCGGCTATTCCCTCCCGGTAATCCGCCGTTTCCACGGCCTCGTAGGAGCGCTGGACATCGGCGGCATCGAGCGCCCGCAGCACATCGGAAGCCCGCCGCGTGAAGTGCTTGTGGTGGCGGTGAGAGACTGGCGAACCGCCCAGAATCCGGCTGATGGCCGCGCTCAAGTCCGCCTCCAGGTCGGTTGCGATCCGCGTTAGCAGGCCGTGCCGTTCCGCCCAGGCTGCGTCGTGCAACTGGCCCTCCAGCAGCAGCGCGAGCATGATCGGTCGGCCGAGCATTTGAGTCAAAATGGCTAGTTCGGGATAGGGCATCGCGACGCCGACCTTCTGGATCGGAATGCCGAAGCGGCTGTCCGCAGCGCCCAGCCGAAGGTCGCACATCAGCGCGATCTCCAGCCCGCCGCCGACGCACAAGCCCTCGATCGCCGCGATGGTCGGGTGCCGGCAGTCGCGGATCGCGGTCAGCGCGGCGATCATCTGCTTGCCATAGGCTTCGGCCTGGTTGAGGGTTGCGCGCAGCGTCGGGAACTCTGCCAGATCGGCGCCCGCCGCGAAGTTGCCGCCGGCGCCGCGCACCATGATGCAGCGCAGCCTCTCATCCTGCTCCAGCAGCGCGAACGCCTGCTCGAGCTCGCGCCACATGTCGAGCGTCAAGGCATTGCGCTTGTCAGGCCGGTTCAAGCGGACAATCGCAAGCGTCTCCGCCGGCGCGCGTTCGATCAGGACGGCTGTCACGGCTTAGTCACGATCGGCCGCTTCGTTCGCCAATGCCTGCGCCGCTTCGCTGAGCGAATCGCCCGAAGGCGTCGGATCGGAAGCGACGTCGGGCGGCAGCGCATCGGACCGTTCAGGCGCCCAGCGCAGCAGCTGTTCGGACAGCTGTCGAAGAGTGGCGCGATTGGCCTGCAGCATGTCCTCGGCCAGCAGCTTCAGCACGCGGATGTTGGTGTTGCTGGCGTCGTCCATGTCGTCGTTGCCGACATCGAGCCGCGCCTGGAACCGGTAGTATTGCCGCATGCCGTCCGGCGTCAACGGCAGCAGTTGCTGCAGCTGGTAGTCAACCGCATCGCAGATGCCGTCGCACATCAGCGCGAAGGTCGGTTGGGCCCAGCGCGCGGCGCCCCAATCCTTCACCTCATCATACGGCAGGCGCCGCGTCAGCTCGCCGGTGCCGAGCGAGACCATGATGATCGACTCATGATCCGGGAAGCGGTGCAGCACCTCGGTATAGGCGCACATGCCGGGGTTGTAGGCGAACAGCGCGCCGTCGACCAGCGCGTAGTAGTCGTTCGGTCCGTCGATCGCGATGCGCGCCGGCTCGAAATAGGTCGGCGCGGCGGTGGCCGCGCGGATCACCTGCTTCATCGGATAATCGTAATACTGCTTGGTGCGCGCCTTGCTGGTCTTGAAGAAGAACGGGAAGCGCCGCTCGATCTCGTAGGCCGGCACCACCACGTCGCACAGCGCGTCCTTGAGCCGGGAATCGCCGAAATAGCCCTCCAGCACGCTTTCGAGGCCGGCGCTCGGATACTTGCCGTCGGTGAGGTTGCCGACCGCACGGATCTTGTGCCAGACCGAGCGCGAGAACACGCGCTTGCCCTCCTCGGCATAGAGCCGGATCACGTCACGCGCGGTATGGCGCGGCCGCCCGCCCTCGCTGGGACAGGCCAGCGCCAACGCGATCAGGCCGCCGGTCGATGTGCCGACAATCATGTCGAACAGGTCGATGATCGGCCGGTTGGTGCGGCGCTCCAGGTCGGCCAGCACCATGGCCGGCAGGATGCCGCGGATGCCGCCGCCGTCGATGGCCAGCAGGCGGAACGGCCGCCGGTGCGGCGGCACGACGCCATCGAGACCGGCGCCCGCGTCCGCGAGCGCGCTGGCCTTCCTGCCGAACAGCATGCGGCGCGCAAGGGAAAGCGGTGCCGACGCCATTGAACTCCGAACCCTGGTTTATCCAATCCATTTTAGCGGCAAGCCGCCACCGATAGGTTAACAATTGCATGAACGCCGGTCGACCCGCTAGAACCATCCGACCTCGTTGGGAGACAGGATTGTCATGACCACACCGGGTTCCGCCGGCCCGTCCGGCCCCCTCGTCGCGCGCGTCCTGCTCGAGATCGGTGCCGTCCTGATGCGGCCCAAGGACCCTTTCATCCTGACCTCCGGCCGCGCCAGCCCGGTCTATGTCGATTGCCGCAAGGTCATCGGTTTCCCCCGTGCGCGCACGCTCATCACGCAGCACGCGGTCGAGGCGATCCAGCGCGAGATCGGCGTCGAAAGCCTGGACGTGATCGCGGGCGGCGAGACCGCCGGCATTCCCTACGCGGCTTGGATCGCCGACAAGCTTGGCCTCCCCATGGCCTATATCCGCAAGAAGCCAAAGGGCTTCGGCCGCAACGCGCAGATCGAGGGTATGCTGCCTGAGGGGGCTCGCACGCTGCTGGTGGAAGATCTGGCAACCGACGGCGGCAGCAAGCTCAACTTCGTCAACGCCATCCGCACCGCGGGCGGCAAGGTTAGCCATGCGCTGGTGGTGTTCCACTACGGCATCTTCCCGCAAGCGCTCGACGATCTGAAGGCGCAGGGCGTCACCCTGATCGGCCTCGCCACCTGGTGGGACGTGCTGCAGGCGGCCGGCGACCTCGGCCATCTCAGCGCCGAAGAAGCGAAGGACGTGCGCTCGTTCCTGGAAAATCCGGAGGCCTGGTCCGCTGCGCACGGCGGCAAGAGCGGCAAGGACTAGGGCCGGCACGCCATCATGAAGATCAAGCCGTTCGGCGTCGAAATCTGGATGAACCAGTATGAGACGCAATGCACCTACAATCTGGCCGAGACCTGCGTCGAATCGCTGACGGTCGCGCAGCTGCTGGACCTCGCCGGCAAGCGCAGCGCCATCCTGGAGGAGTTGCTGCCGCTCAAGCTGACCTATGGTGCGATCGAGGGCAGCGAGCGCCTGCGCGGCAACATCGCGTCCTTGTATGCGCGCCAGAAGCCGGAGAACGTCACCATCACGCACGGCGCGATCGGCGCCAACATGCTGGTCTATGCGACGCTGGTGGAGCCGGGCGACCGCGTCATCTCGGTGCTGCCGACCTATCAGCAGCACTATTCCATCCCGGAGAGTTTCGGCGCCGAGGTGCAGGTCCACAAGCTGCGCGAAGAGAACAGCTTTCTGCCCGACCTCGATGAGATCGAGCGGATGATCACGCCCAACACCAGGCTGATCGCCCTCACCAACCCGAACAACCCCACCGGCGCGGTGATGGACCGCGCGATGATGCAGCGCCTCGCCGACATGGCGGCACGCGTCGGCGCGTATGTGCTGTCCGACGAGGTCTATCGCGGCGTCGACCAGGTCGGCGACGAACTGACATTGTCGATGGCTGATCTCTATGAGCGCGGCATCAGCACCGGCAGCATGTCCAAGGCGTTCTCGCTCGCCGGCCTGCGCCTCGGCTGGATCGTCGGGCCGAAGGACCTCATTCACGCGGTGTCGATTCATCGCGACTACAACACCATCAGCGTCGGCATGCTGGACGACCATTTCGCCTCGATCGCGCTGGAGCATCGCGGCGCGATCCTCAAGCGCAACCGCGCCATCGTGCGCGAGAACCTCGCGATCCTCGACCTCTGGGTCGCCGGCGAGCCGGCGATCTCCTACGTCAAGCCCAACGGCGGCACGGTCGCGCTGCTGAAATACGATTTCGACCTGCCGTCGCGCGATTTCTGCGTCCGCCTGCTGGAGGCCGAGGGCGTCATGTTCACCCCCGGCAGCGCCCTCGACATGGAAGGCTACGTGCGCATCGGCTACGCCAACAACCGCGCCGTGCTGGAGGAAGGGCTCCCGCGCGTCTCGCGCTTCCTGCGGACGCTGAACAGCAAGATCAGGACATGACGACCCTCGACACCGCCTACGTTCGCGAACAGTTCCCGCCGCTCAAGGACGGCTGGGTGTTCGTGGAGAATGCCGGCGGCACCTATGTGCCGCGCCAGGTCATCGACCGCACCCGCGACTACATGACCGAGACCCAGGTGCAACCGAACTGGACCTTCGCCTCCTCGGTCCGCGCCACCGACCGCATCACCGCCGGCAAGCACCTGATGGCGGAGTTCATCAACGCCGATCATGACGAGATCGTGCTCGGCCCCTCCACCACCATGCACGTCTA
>DATFDU010000211.1:0-7548 GCA_035251915.1 Dongiaceae bacterium
CTGGTAGAGCGCAGCGAGGATGGCGAGGCGTTCGGCCACAACGATCAGTTCGCGCCGGTGCGCCTCCAGGGGAGCGCGCCGCAGGGCGCCATTGTTGACGCCCGTGTCACCGCCGCCACCGACGAGCATCTGATCGCCGCATGACCCTGGACAATTCGGAAAGCGAGAAGCACGGCTGGTTCCAGCGCCTCAAGGTCGGGCTGACCCGCACCTCCACCAAGATCACCGGCAGCATCACCGGCATCTTCACCAAGAAGAAGCTGGACCGCGCGCTGCTCGATGAGCTGGAAGAGGCGCTGATCGCCGCCGACCTCGGCCCGGCCACCGCTTCGCGCCTCACGGAGGCGCTGGCCAAGGACCGCTTCGACAAGGAGATCACCGAGCACGAGGTGCGCGAGATCTTCGCCGCCGAGATCGCCAAGATTTTGGCGCCGGTGGCGCAGCCGCTGACCTTGAGCCAACGCAAGCCGCACGTGGCGCTGGTGATCGGCGTCAACGGCTCCGGCAAGACCACCACCATCGGCAAGCTGGCGCAGGGCTTCAAGCGCGCCGGCAAGACCGTGATGCTGGCAGCGGGCGATACCTTTCGCGCCGCCGCGGTCGAGCAGCTCAAGATCTGGGGCGAGCGCGCCGGCGTGAAGGTGGTGGCGCGCGAGACCGGCGCCGATGCGGCGGGCCTTGCCTACGATGCGCTGGTGGCGGCGAAGGCGGAAGGGGCCGACCTGCTGCTGATCGATACCGCCGGCCGACTGCAGAACAAGACCGACCTGATGGCGGAGCTGCAGAAGATCCTGCGCGTCATCCGCAAGCTGGACCCCGAGGCGCCGCACAGCACGCTGCTGGTGCTGGACGCGACCACCGGGCAGAACGCCCATTCGCAGGTCGAGATCTTCAAGACCATGTGCAACGTCAGCGGCCTCATCGTCACCAAGCTCGACGGCTCGGCCAAGGGCGGCGTGCTGGTGGCGCTGGCGGAAAAGTTCAAGCTGCCGGTGCATGCCGTCGGCGTCGGCGAGACCGCGGAGGACTTACGGCCGTTCGACGCCGAGGTGTTCGCGAAGGACTTGATGGACGTTTAGGCACGCTATGGCGCGTCGGGATGCTTCACGAACGACGCTAGCTCCTTGCTGACTTCCTCGGAGATGCGGAACGACCGCTGCAGGTTCTTGCCGGCAACGGTGATCGCCATGCGCCGGCCGAGCAGGGCGACGAAGTTCATGCACAAGTGCGCCGGATCGCGCGCGGTGCTGACGATGCCGCACATCATGAGATGCGCTGGCGCATCGCCGACCGCGGGGCGCATCAGCATGAGGTAGGATGATTCGGAGCCATCCGGCTCCTGCCGCGCGCCTTGCAGGACTCCGGATGCCAGGCGCTGGAACCGGAAGGGCTGGAGCAGGCCTGATTCGTCGGTCGGCACGTCAGCCATGAATTCCGTAGCGCCATTCGCTGCCTGCTCCGCCTTCATGATGTGCGTGGCGACCACCTCCAGGAAGCGGTCAAAACCGTTCTTGCCGCTCGCCTGATCGGAGGCGCCGACCACGGCCTGGTCCACCCACACCCTTACGATCGTCACGTCGGCGTCCTTCAGGGAGTTGCTGTCCGTCGGCGGCCCGACCGGCTCTTCGCCGAGCCAATAGATCGGCCCGATGCCCTTTGGCGTGAATGGATAGCGTTGGCTAGACTGCGGGATGCAGAAGGCGAGGCCGCTCAGTGCATGCTCATCGGTGTCTGCGGGGCACGGCGCCGTGGATTGAGCGTTGGCGGCGGCGGCAAAGAGAGCAAGCGCCGCGGCGATGGGCAGGAGGGCGAAGCGGGGCATGCGCATTTTGGTTAGACAGACTCCGGGCGCCGGGTCACATTAGGTCATGCGCAAGGATAAACGTCCCGGTTCGAAATTGCACCGTCCGCTGGAGCCCGGCATCAGGATCGGGGCCGCCGGCAAGGGGCCGCAGACCTATTCGGATTTCCTGCAGCTCGACGTGCTGCTCGGCCTGCAATCGATGCTGCGCGATCCGCCGCAGCGCGACGAACTGCTGTTCATCGTGATCCACCAGGTGAGCGAGCTGTGGCTGAAGCTGATGCACCACGAGCTGAGCGAAGCGCGGCGCGAGATCGCGAATGACGAGCTGCCGCAGGCGTTGAAGCACTTCGCGCGGGTGAAGGCGATCCAGGAGCAGCTGATCGCGGCCTGGAAGGTGCTGAACACCATGACCCCGGCGGACTATCTCGCCTTCCGCCACCTGCTCGGCACCTCGTCCGGGTTCCAGAGCTGGGGCTACCGGCTGGTCGAATACATCCTCGGCAACAAGGACGCGAACTATATCAAGGTGCATGGCCACAATGCAGAGATCGTCAAGCGGCTGGAAACGGCGCTGGCCGAGCCTTCCCTCTATGACGAGGTGCTGAAGCTCTTGGCGCGGCGCGGCTTCAAGCTGCCGGCCGCCGTGATCGAGCGCGACTGGCGCAAGCCGTTCGCCGGGCACAAGGCGGTGCTGGAGGCCTGGCTCGCCATCTATCGCAAGCCGAAGGATCATTGGGAACTCTACGACCTCGCCGAGAAGCTGATGGACATGGAGATGCTGTTCCAGCGCTGGCGCTTCGACCATGTCAGCGCGGTCGAGCGCGTCATCGGCCACCAGCCCGGCACCGGCGGCTCCAGCGGCGTCGCGTTCCTCAAGAAGGCCCTCGAGCTGCGCTTCTTCCACGATCTCTATGACGTGCGGAACCGGTTGATCTATGGATAAAGCGGCAGTATAACGTATTGCGTTATATAACGTAATACGTTATAGATGACTGGGTTCACTGGTCGGGCGCCATGATCCAGTCGTTCGCAGACGATGAAACGCAAAAGATATGGAATGGTGAGCGCAGTCGACGCTTGCCGCATAACATTCAAGACACGGCGCTGAGAAAGCTGCGACTGCTGAATGCCGCCCGACAACTTGCCGACCTGCGCGTCCCACCAGGTAATCGCCTTGAAGCCTTGAAAGGAGACCGCCGGGGCCAGTGGAGCATTCGTATCAATGATCAATGGCGTGTGTGTTTTCGCTGGGGCGCCAATCAGGGAGGACTGGCTGATGTCGAAATCACGGACTACCACTGAACTGCGCAATCCTCATCCGGGAGAGATTCTGCTGGATGAATTCCTGAAGCCGATGGGCGTGTCACAAAATGCGCTGGCGCGCGCGATCGGCGTGCCGCCGCGGCGGATCAACGAGATCGTCCATGGCCTCAGGGGCATGACTGCGGACACGGATTTGCGGCTCGCGCGCTTCTTTGGGATTTCGGAAGGGTTCTTCCTGGCACTGCAAACCGAATATGACCTGATGCGGCGGCGGCGCGAAATCGGCGCCGAGCTGAAGTCGATACGGCCGCGCGCCGCATGAATCAAGACTGGCCCTCGCTCGCCGACATCCGCGCGACGCAGGCGTTGCTCGCGCCGCATCTGGTGCGCACGCCGACGGTGCCGTGGGCTTCGCCGACCCTGGCGCGGGTGCTCGGCGATGAGACCAGGCTGTTCCTAAAGCTGGAGCTGTTGCAGGCGACCGGCACCTTCAAGGCGCGCGGGGCGCTCACCTGGGCGCTGTCGCTGACGCCCGAGCAGAAGACGCGCGGCATCACGGCGGTCAGCGCCGGCAACCATGCGATCGCGGCCGCCTTCGCCGCCAAGGCAGTGGGCGCGCCGGCCAGGATCGCAGTGCTCAAGACCGCCAACCCGCTGCGCCTCGCCATGGCGCGCGGGTTCGGCGCGGACATCCAGATCGCAGAGAACGGACCGGAGGGATTCGCCATCGTCGACCGGCTGGTGAAGGAAGAAGGCCTCACCTTCATCCACCCGTTCGACGGACCCAACGTGGCGCGCGGCACCGGCACGCTGGGCGCGGAGATCGCGGAGGATGTGCCTGACCTCGACGCGGTGGTGGTCGCGGTCGGTGGCGGCGGGCTCGCCTCCGGCATGGCGCGCGCGATCAAGCTGCTGCAGCCGAAGTGCAAGATCTATGGGGTCGAACCGGTCGGTGCGCCCAGCATGCGCCGCTCGTTCGACCAGGGCGCGCCGGTCAAGCTGGAGCGCATCGACACCATCGCCGATTCGCTCGCGCCGCCGATGTCCCTGCCCTACAGCTACGGCCTCGCCCGTGGCCACATGGACGACATCGTGCTGGTCGACGATGACGCGATCTGCGCCGGGCTGGCGCTGCTGCAGGCCGAGGCAAGGCTGGCGGTCGAGCCGGCGCCGGCCGCAGCGGTCGCAGCGGCGATGGGACCGCTGCGCGAGCGGCTTGCCGGCAAGCGGGTATGCCTCGTCATCTGCGGCGCCAATATCGATGGCGAGACCTATGGTGCGCTGCTGGAGCACGGCCGGTCCGCCCTGGCCGCCACGAAAATCCCCTAAGCCATTTATATAGCTAGCGAATACTGCTACCTTGAAAATATGATAAGCATGCTTATTATATCATACGCTACTAATTTGGACCGACCATGAAGACCGGCAAAGACACCATCGGCTTTCTCCTCAACGACGCGGCGCGGCTGATGCGCAAGGATTTCGAGCGGCGCACGCGCTCGCTCGGTCTCACCCGCGCGCAGTGGCAGACGCTGTTCCACCTGGCGCGCAATGAGGGCTGCAACCAGGCGACGCTGGCCGATCTGCTGGACGTTGAGCCGATCACGATCGCGCGCACCATCGACCGGCTCGAGCTGAGCGGCCTGGTCGAGCGCCGCCCCGATCCCGGCGACCGCCGCGCGCGGCTGCTGTTCCTGGGCGAGCGCGCCCATCCGCTGCTGGAACAGCTGCGGGCGCTCGGCGCCGAGACGCGCGAGGTCGCGCTTGCCGGCATGAGCGAGGACGAGCGCACCCTGCTCATGACGCTGCTCACCAGGATGCGCGCCAACCTCACCGGACGCGAGGCCGCAACCGCCGCGGCGTGACCCCCACAAAGAAGAACCGACATGCCTGATGGATCGAAACCCATGACGGATGCTGCCGTGGAGATGCCGCCGCAGCCTCAACCTCACCGCAAGCGCCGGCTGCGGCGCCTGCTGATGATCGGCGGGCCGCTCGCGGTGCTGATCGGCGTCGGCGTCGTCTATCTCAACGGCGGGCGCTATGCCGGCACCGACAACGCCTATGTCCATACCCACAAGGTGTCGGTGAGCGCCGACATCTCCGGCCGCGTCGTCGATCTCAAGGTGCATGAGAACCAGCCGGTGAAGCAGGGCGACGTGCTGTTCCAGCTCGACCCCGAGCCGCTGCAGATCGCCGTCGACAAGGCGCGCGCCAACGTCGAGGACCAGCGCAACCAGATCATCGGCCTCAAGGCGGCCTATCGCACGCGCCAGGAAGATCTGAAGGCGGCCGAGGCGAACGTCGGCTTTGCGCAGCGCGAGCTGCAGCGCCGCGAGAAGCTGGTCGCGGGCAAGATCATCTCGCAATCGGACTATGACGAGGCCCGCAACCTGTACAACGTGCGCGTGAACGAAGCGGCGTCGATCCGGCAGGACATCTCGCGCATCATCTCGGAGCTGGGCGGCAATCCGGACATCGATCCGGAATCCCATCCGAGCTATCGCATGGCCGAGGCCGCATTGGCCGACGCCGCGCTCAATTTGCGGCGCGGCACCGTGGTCGCGCCGGCCGACGGCGTGGCGGCGCAGGTGGATGCGCTGCGGCCCGGCGACTACATCAACGCCGGCGCGCCGGTCTTCAGCATCGTCAGCCAGCAGGATGCCTGGATCGAGGCCAACCTCAAGGAGACCGACCTCACCTATGTGAAGCCGGGCCAGACGGCCGAGGTCACCATCGACACCTATCCGGGGCGCACCTTCACTGCCGTGGTCGACAGCATCGGCATGGCGACCGGCGCGGAGTTCAGCGTGCTGCCGGCGCAGAACGCCAGCGGCAACTGGGTCAAGGTGGTGCAGCGCATCCCCGTCCGGCTGCGCGTCACCGACCTCCCCGCCGACACCACCTTGCGCGCCGGCATGAGCGCGATGGTGGAGATCGACACGGGGCACCGGCGCGGCCTGTTCACTGTGCTGAGCCACGCGTTGGCGTGGGATGAGCCGGCGCGGAATACGGCGCAGTAGCACCTGGATCATGTCTGCCTCGATTGCAGCTGACGCGCCCAAGCGCGAGACGCACCCCGGCCTGGTCGCCATCTCGGTCATGCTGGCGACCGTCATGCAGGCGCTGGACACCACCATCGCCAACGTCGCGCTGCCGCACATGCAGGGCAGCCTGGCGGCGACGCAGGACCAGATCTCGTGGGTGCTGACCTCCTACATCGTGGCGGCGGCGATCGCCATGCCGGCGACCGGCTTCATCGCGGCCAGGATCGGACGCAAGCGCCTGCTGCTGATCTCGATCAGCGGCTTCATCGTCACCTCCATGCTGTGCGGCGTCGCGCTGTCGCTGGAGCAGATGGTGCTGTATCGCCTGCTGCAGGGGATCTTCGGCGCCTCGCTGGTGCCGCTGTCGCAGTCGGTCCTGCTCGACGCGTACCCCAAGGAGAAGCACGGCGCGGCGATGGCGATGTGGGGCGTGGGCGTGATGGTGGGGCCGATCCTCGGGCCCACGCTCGGCGGCTATCTCACCGAGAATTTCAACTGGCGCTGGGTGTTCTTCATCAATTTGCCGTTCGGGCTGCTGGCGCTGGCCGGCGTGATGGCGTTCGTGAGCGAGTCCCAGCGCCGGGTCGCACTGCGCTTCGACGCCATGGGATTCGTGTTCCTCGGCCTTGCGATTGGCGCCTTCCAGATGATGCTGGACCGCGGCGAGCTCAAGGACTGGTTCGGCTCGACCGAGATCATCGCCGAGGCGGTGATCGCCGGCCTCGCCTTCTACCTGTTCGTCGTGCACATGTTCACCCACCGCGCGCCGTTCCTGGAGCCGCGGCTGTTCCAGGACCGCAATTTCGTGGTCGGCACCAGCTTCATGTTCGCGGTCGGCATCATCCTGCTCGCCACCATGACGCTGCTGCCGCCGATGCTGCAGCAGCTGGCCGGGTTTCCGGTGCTGACCACGGGCTACGTGCTGGCGCCGCGCGGCATCGGCACCATGGTCGCGATGTTCGTGGTCGGCCGCCTGGTGGGCAAGGTCGATGCGCGCCTGCTGCTGGCGTCGGGCCTCGCGCTCGCAGCCTTCTCGCTGTGGGAGATGACGCAGTTCAACATCGACGTCGGGGTGTGGGACATCGTGCGCACCGGCATCGTGCAGGGCGCCGGCCTCGGCCTCATCTTCGTGCCGCTTTCCGCCATCACCTTCTCCACTCTGCCGGCGGAGCTGCGCACCGAGGCGGCCGGCCTCTTCAGCCTGATGCGCAACATCGGCAGCTCGGTCGGCATCTCGATCGTCACCGCGTTCCTGACCCGCGGCACGCAGATCAACCACGCACAGCTGGCGGAGCATGTGACGCCCTACATGGATGCGTTGAAGGCGCCGGGCTATCCCGCGCTGTGGTCGCCGGATACGACCAGCGGGCTCGCCGCGCTCAACGAGGAGCTGACGCGCCAGGCTCAGATGATCGCCTATCTCGACGACTTCAA
>DATFDU010000212.1:0-2381 GCA_035251915.1 Dongiaceae bacterium
AATTTGCTCGCCAAGCTGTTCATGGAAGCGGGCGGTCCGGCGGGCGTGTTCAACGTCGTGCACGGCCTCGGTGAGGAGGCGGGCAAGGCGCTGGCGCTCCACATGGACGTCGACAAGATCGGCTTCACCGGCTCGACCGAGGTCGGCAAGCTGATGATGGTCTATGCCGGCCAGTCGAACATGAAGCGCGTCACCACCGAGTGCGGCGGCAAGACCCCGCAGATCATCACCGGCGACGTGCCCGATCTCGACACGGCAGTCCAGTATGCGGTCAACGGCATCTACGGCAACCAGGGCGAGGTGTGCAACGCCGGCTCGCGCCTGATCGTCGACGCCAAGATCCACGACGAGTTCGTCTCCAAGTTCCTCGACAAGGCGAAGAAGAGCTTCAGCCCCGGCGATCCGCTCGACCCGTCGACCACGATGGGCCCGCTGGTCACCAAGGAGCAGCAGAAGCGCGTGCTGTCCTACATCGACATCGGCAAGAAGGAAGGCGCCAAGCTCGCCATGGGCGGCGCGACGCCGAAGGGCCTGGACAAGGGCTGCTATGTCTCGCCGACGCTCTTCACCGGGGTCAAGAACGACATGCGCATCGCCAAGGAAGAGATCTTCGGTCCGGTGACCGGCGTCCTCACCTACAAGAAGCTGGACGACGCGATCGCGATGGCCAACGATTCGATCTACGGCCTCGCGGCGTCGATCTGGACGTCAGACGTTTCCGCCGCCCACAAGGCGGCGCGCGACATCGAGGCCGGCATCGTGTGGGTCAACTGCTTCGACCACGGCGACATGACCTCGATCTGGGGCGGCTTCAAGCAGTCCGGCATGGGCCGCGACAAGTGCCTGGAGACGCTGACCACCGTCACCCAGACCAAGTCGGTGTGGATGCACCTGGGCTGAGGCCGCTGTGCAGCGCTAGAATGCGAGGGCGGGAGACAACTCCCGCCCTTTTACTTGGTCCAACGATGCGATCGGTGCTGACGCTGGTTCTTTCCCTTGCGGTCGGAGGCTGCGAAACCGCCGACCCAAAAGAGGACCTGGAGGCAAGAGCCAGGGCCGGCGATCCCGCCGCTGCCTGCGATCTTGTGCTGCACGACCTGCAGGAGTGTTCGGACGCCAGAAAGGAGTGGCTGGCCCGAGCGGGCTCGCCACGACCGGCATGCATGGCTGAGCCGTTGCCGGCAGAGCACCAGCGCTACTTTTCGGATGCGATCGAGTCGCTTGAGGGTCCGCCGGAACGCAAGGAGCTGCTGGGAATCATCAACGACGGCGTGATACTGGCCGCGGCAAGCCTCAAACTCGACGTCGGCACGCAGGAACGGCTGGACTCCCTGATCGATATCATCGCGCAATCCTGTGCCACGTTGCACCCTTAGCCGTTTGCGACGTGGAACGGACATGGACGGCTCCGGTTTGCCAGAAGGCAGCCAAGGGAGTGCGAGCGATGCCGAAACACGACACCGAGCGCGATAAGCCCGCGATCAAGCGCGATCGGGCGGGGCATTTCACCGAAACCGAAGAGCCGAGCGCGGCGCAGCCTGACTTTGCCAGGGCGGATGCCGCGGCGCGGCGTCGCGCCGCCAAGACATCGCCGGCCGGCGGAGAAAGCGACAAGGGCGATCGCAGCCGCCGTCGCCTGCGCACCTGACTTCCGGTTCAGTGATCAGCCGCTATTGCCGGCCAGTTCCGGACCGTCGTCGGGCACCGCGTCGAAAGAGCCGAGCAATTCCTCTGGAATGCGCTTCGGGCGGCCGCTCTTGATGTCGACATAGACCCACTTGGTCTCTGCCCGTGCCAGAAGCTGGCCGGAGCGGCGGAACTGGTATTTGCGCGTCACTTCGCGCAGCGCCAGGCTGGACGCCCACGTCGCGATCTGAGCGCATCGCCGGCGAAGGCGGGCCGCAGATATTCGATGAAGTGCGATCGCACGACCCAGGCCGCGCCGATCTGCAGGTAGCGCGCCATCGGCCGGCCGTTGGCGGCGGAGTGCGCGGTCGCAACCTCCTGCATCCAGGCGATATAGCGCTGGTTATTGACGTGACCGAATTCGTCGATGGCGTCCTCGGTCACGACGATCTCTTGTCGGAAAATCCGCGGCATTGCTCTCCTCGGTCCCCGTACAAGCAAACGGCCCGCCGGTTCGTTCCGGCGGGCCGTTGCATCACGCTCCGGTCAGCTTAGCGGGCGCGGGCTCTGCGGGGTGCGCGCCGGGCGGCCTTGGCGACGGCGATGGCCGGCAGCCCTGTGTGAACGTGGCGAACCTCCCCCGCGATCCGGCCCAGGACATTGTCCTTCAGCGGGGCCACTTGCAGGCGGTCGGGTCTGGATTCGCCCGGCATGACGAAGCCGTGCGGCGTCGCCGGGACGAACCCGAATCTCTT
>DATFDU010000213.1:0-11586 GCA_035251915.1 Dongiaceae bacterium
CTGCTCCAGCTTGCGCCCGCCGTCGGCGGTGTACAGCAGCGGCCGGTCCGACATCACGCCTTCACCGGCGAACGGCACGACCTCGATGCCACCGGTGATCTTCTTCGCCGCCGGCTCGCCGGGCTGGTCGGCGATCAGGCGAAAATACTGCTCCTTCGGCACCGGCGGGGCCGAGCCGAAGCAGCCGGCGAGGGCGGCGAGGAGCGCCAGCAGGAGCAGCGGTCGCAGCTGGCGCATGATCACTGCTCCGCCGACGAGGCGGGCGTGAGGCCCTGGTCCGCCTCCGGCGGCCCGCCGTTGAGGAGCAGGCCGGGATTCTGCCGGATCAGTCTGCTGAACTCGCTCATGTTGCGCGCCGTCCCATCGATGTTGCGCGTGATCGAATCGACGTTCTGCGCCACAGAACGCAGGATGTATTCGAGATTCGCAAGGGATTTGTCGACGTTCCTGCGGTTGTCGCCGATCATGTCGTTGACCTGGTCGGCCAGCTTCTGCAGCTTCTGGCCCAGCTCCTTCACTTCGCCCGCCGCGACGCTGGCATCGCGCGTCGCCTGCTCGGTGTTGGCGAGGATGGTGCGCACCGACTGCAGGTTCTGGTCGTCGAGGAACTTGTCGGCCTGCAGCAGGGTCGCGTTCATCTGGGTGGTGAAGCTCGAGATGTCGTCGGTGATCTTCGGGGTCTTGTTCTGGACCTCGGCGGCGATGGTCTTCAGCTGGCCGAACAGCTCATTGAGGTTGCTGTCGGTGTTGTTGCCGATCTTGAGGATGATCTCGTCGACATGGCTGATCAGCGGCTTCAGCGAATTCTCGGAGAGGTCGCCGACCTGCCCGGCCACTTGTGCCATCAGCGAGAACGCATCCGCCGGCGGGCCGCTCGGGATCTCGCCGCCGACCGCGACCAGCTGGGTCGACTTGCCGCCGAACACTTCCACCGTCTTGGCGGCGAGGAAGCTCGAGGCGGAGATGCGCGCCACCGAATCGGCCGGGAATTTCCAGCCCTTCTCGATCGAGACGATGACGCGGAACTGGTACTTGCCCTTGCCGTCGACCCACTCGGGCTCGATGCGCTCGACCTGGCCGATCTTGTAGCCCTCGTAGCGCACCAGCGTGCCGTAATCGATGTCGGTCACGGCATCCATCACGATGCCATAGCTGTCGGTCGGGCCGGTCCGGCCGGAGATCTGCGCCAGCGCCCATAGCAGCGCGACGATCATCGCGGCGACGAACACGCCGACGGTCGTGTAGTTGATGAAATGGTTACGCATACTCAGATTCCCCTCAGCCCCAGGTCCCTAGTCTCCCGCCAGGCGGCGCAGGTATTCCTCGGGATCCACTTCCACGTGCTCCGACCGGCGATTGATCAGGTTCTGCACGCGCTCGTTCGGATTGACTCTGATCTGGTCCGGCCGCTCGCAGGCCAGGATGTGCCCCTTGTCCAGTACGGTGATGCGGTCGCCGATCTTGAAGGCGCTCTCGACATCGTGCGTCACCACCACCACCGAGATCCCCATCGCCTCGCGCAGCCTGAGGATGAGATCGTCGAGCGCGGAGGAGACGACGGGATCGAGGCCGGATGACGGCTCGTCCAGGAAGATCAGCTTGGGGTCCATGACGATGGCGCGCGCGATCGAGGCGCGCTTCACCATGCCGCCGGACAGCTCCGCCGGCATCAGGTGGCCGAATCCGGACATGTTCACGACCTCGAGCTTCAGGCGCGCCATGATGTCCATGGTCTTCTCGTCGAGATGCGCCAGCTCGCGCAGCGGCAGCTTCACATTCTCGGCGACATTCATGGAACTGAACAGGGCGCCGAACTGGAAGGCGACGCCGATCTTGCGGCGCAGGTCGAGCTTCTCCAGCGCCTTCAGGCTGCCGATGTCCCTGCCCAGCAGCTTGACGCGGTTCTTCACCGGCGGCATCAGGCCGACCAGGTGGCGCAGCAAAGTGGTCTTGCCCGAGCCGCTGCCGCCCATGATCACCATGATCTCGCCTTCATGAACCCTCATGGAGACGTCGAACAGGACCTGGCGCGTGCCGAACGACCAGTCGAGATGATCGACCTCGATCACCACCGGGCGGCTCTGCAGCTCCTCGAGCGTCGGCTTCCAGATGGTCTCGGGTTCGGCGACTGCGACGGCCATCAGTGCGTACTCAGATAGCCGATGACCATGTCGGACACCACGATGGCGGTGATCGCCTGCACCACCGAGCGGGTGGTGACGCGGCCGACGCCTTCGGCGCCGCCGCTGACGCTGGCGCCGTTCATGACGCCGATCAGGCCGATCAGCAGGCCGAAGAAGGAGGCCTTGATGATGCCATGCCAGACGTCGTCAGCCTTCAGGATCTGCAGCGTGTTGTAGATATAGGAACCGAGCGAGGTGTCGAGACTGGCAGACACGTAGAGCGCGGCCGCGCCGATCGACACCAGGTTTGCCAGCATGGCGAGGCACGGCAGCATGACGACGAGCGCGATCAGCATCGGCGCCACCAGGAAGCGCACCGGGTTGATGCCCATGACCTGCAGCGCGTCGACTTCCTGGTTGATGGTCATGGTGGCGAGCCGCGCTGCGATCGCCGAGCCGGAGCGGCCGGCGATCAGGATGCCCATGATGAGCGGCGAGAATTCGCGCGTGACGGAGAGCGCGATGCCGATATAGGCGAAGTTCTGCGCGCCAAACAGGCCGAGCGAATAGAGGCTCTGGATCGCCAGCATCAGCCCGATTGTGGCGGCCAGCAGGATCGCGATCGGCAGCGCCGCGATGCCGAAGCGCATCATCTCCGCGAAGGTGTGGCTGAAGCGCACCGGCTGGCGGTAGAAGCGGCCGACGAAGACCCAGGCGATCGACTCGGCCAGCAGCGCGGCGCCGAAGCCCCACTCGTCGAAGCCCTTGGCCGTGCGCCGGCCGATCGCTTCGAACACCTTGAGCACGGCGGTCATGGATGCGCTCAGCCCTTGGTCGCGGCGAGCGCGGTCGCCAGGTCGGCGTGGATGGTGAACACCTTGTCGAGCCGCGCCAGCTCCAGCACCCGGCGCGCGCGCTGGCTGACCGAGACAAGGGCAAGGTCGTTCTTCTGCTTGCGTGCGGCCTGCAGGCCCTCAATCAGGCTGGCGATGCCGGACGAGTCGATATAGGTGACCTCGCTCAGATCGACCAGGATGTCGCGCTTCTGCTTCAGGCTGTCGAGCAGGGTGCGGCGGACCTTGGGCGCCTCTTCCATGTCGATTTCGCCCTCGAGGGCGACAACGGTGCGGCCGGATTGTTCGGTAATGCTTGCGACAGACATTGCTCTACCTCTTGCGCTTCACGAGTTCCAAGAGGTTGCCCTCCCCATCCGGCAGGGGGATGAAGCTGGCATCATCCATGACAGCGCGAATAAAGTGCGTCCCAAGCCCCCCCGGACGCACATCCTCGAGTTTCCGCGGCTGTATCTTAGCCGGGTCGACGTTGGGGGCGAAATCCCGAATTCTCAGCATCAGGCCATCCGGCATGCGGTGAATCGCGAGCGCGATCTCGCCCCGCCGGTTGCCGTAGGCGTGGACAATGATGTTCTCGATCGCTTCGCCGGCCGCCAATAGCACGTCTTCCGTTTCATTTTCGTCAAAGCCACAGGCCTCGGCGGCGGCCCGGATGGCGGGCCGGACCAGCTTCAGCCGTTTGGGATCGGCCGGGAAGGAGAGGCCGAACAGGAAGTCGCTGGGGTCGGGGTTGGCGCGCTCGCTCTCCGCCCGCTGCTCGACCGAGCGCGCCGCCATGCCGTCGTCGATGGCAAGCAGGGTGAGGTCGTCGCGCGAGCGCCAGCCCGCGCGCTGCAACTCCTCGACCACGGCGTTGAGGCGCTGCAGCAGCGGCCTGCCGCGCGCGGTGTCAAGCAGCAGGTCGAGGCCCTGGGTGCCGAGTTCCTCATCGCCGAAGCGGAACTCCGTGACGCCGTCGGTGCACAGGATGAACTGCGCGCCCTCCAGGTTCAGTTCCTCGGTCTCGTATTTCGAGCCCGCCAGGATGCCGAGCGGCGGGCTGTCGGCCGGCATCTCGACCGAGCGCTGGTTCGGGCGGCGCAGCAAGGGCGGGATGTGGCCGGCGTTGGCGAAGCGCAGCTGGCCGGTTGCCGGATCATAGAGGCCCGAGACCATGGTCACGAACATGCCGCGGCTCACGGTTGCGCAGATCTCGCGGTTGAGGATCGACATCAGGCGCGCCGGATCGCGCACCGTCTTGCCGAGGCAGCGGAACAGGCTGGCGGTCTGCGACATCAGCAGCGAGGCGTTGAGCCCCTTGCCCGACACGTCGCCGATGGCGAAGGCGATGGTGCCGTCCGGCAGCTCGAAGTGATCGTAGAAATCGCCGGACACCTCCTGGATCGGCCGCACCAGCCCGCAGATCGGCGAAGCGTCATTGTCTTCCGTGGGCAGCAGATGGCGCTGGATCTCGGCCGCCAGCTCGACCTCGCGCTGCAGGCGCTCCTGGGCCACAAGGCGGTCGGCCATGCGGGCGTTGGAGATGGCGAGGGCGGAGGAGGCCGCCATCACGCGCAGCAGGTTCTGGTCCTCGGCGTTGAAGGGCTTGCCGTTCTGCTTGTTCAGCACCTCGACCGCGCCGATCACGGTGTGCGCGACGCTCATCGGCGCACACAGGATGGAGCGGGTGACGAAGCCGGTCTTGCGGTCGGCCTCGGCGAAGAATCGCTGGTCCTCGTAGGCCTGCTCGACCACCTGGATATGGTCCTCGGCCACGGCGCGGCCGACGATGCCGCTGCCGTTGGGAACGGAGAGGCCGGTGACGTCGACCGGCCCGACCGAGGCGCGGCAGATGAGGTTGGCCTTCAGCTCGTCCAGCAGGAAGATGGCGCCGGCCTCGACCCGCAGCAGCTTCACGATCTGCGCCAGCGCTTCGCGCACGGTTGCGTTGATGTCCTGGGTCTGGGCGAAGGAGCGGCTGAGCGCCGCCGCGAACTCCAGCGGGTCGGTCAGGGATTCGGCCGGGTCGATCGTGGGTCCGGCTGGCGACGGGCTGGTTGGCTTGGACATGGTAGGTCAGTCCGCGCTCGGGCTCGGCAGTGCTTCGGACACGCAGCACTGCGCCCCGAAAGCAGGCGTCTCATAGGAACAAATGCTGATCTCGATGTCCAGCACAACCCCTCTCACCCGCCGGACCGCGCCCGGCGTCTGGATGGCGACAGAATCGCACCTTTGACCGGCCCGAAGCAAGGCTGGGGCCAGTGTGCATCGTCACAAATAGCTCTGGGTCCGTATCAGGCGAACAGGTGCAGGCCGGCGGCAGGGAGGATGAGGCCAACGGCGAAGGTCAGGGCCAGCCGGCAATGATTGAGATAGGTGTGGTGAAGGATGCGCGGCACGACCACCGCGGCCACATCGGGCGGCGGCCGGTGGCTTTCGGCGAGCATCATCCAGAGCTCGGTCCTGCGATGGTCGAGCCGCAATGCCTGGTCGCTTTTCCAATACAGGATCAAGGCCATCAGCAGGCAGCAAACCGCACCGGTGCCGAAGGCGACCGCCGGCGTCCAGGCCAGGCCCAACATCAAGGTGGCGATCGCCAGGGCGCCGAAGCCGCAGGCGCGGCGGACGGAAAGCACGGCAAGCACTTCGAGTTCCTGCACCGGAGGCCTCCACGCGCAACTAAACCAGCGTCGCGAGCGCCGCCGGAATGATCATGAGCATCGAACCGATCAGCCAGAACAAGCACGGTTGGGGCGAGCTTGTTCCAAGCCCTCGCGAAGGCTCGAACGCCCACCTAGACCGTGGCGGTGAGCCGCGCCGTCGCCGAGACGGTCGGTCACCGGGTTAGTCACGGGTTACATCACCGGCGATCGCGTCTCGATCGAGCCGTCGCCGGAAGTCCTCGCGAACGCCGAGCCAGGTAAACTTGATGGAGTTCTCGACGATCTCGGTATCGTAGCGCTTGAGCTCCGGGGCGATCGGCGCCCATCGGACAAGGGCGAGCGGGCTGCGCGTGAAGTTCTCCGGCATCAGTGCGCCAAGATTCCAAATCGTGTCGGCCAGCCGTGCATCGAATTCCCCGATCGCATCCGAGGCCCAATGCAAGGTAGGGGCAAACTTCATGTTCTCATCGATCGCGGATCGAAAGCAGTGCCGCGCGAGGGCGCAGCGGGTCTCGTCGTCGAATCGGGCGCCAGCCAGGGCCTCGGCCACCGCGTAGATCACGAGATCCGAGAGGCAGGCCGCAAACACGTGCATCTTTGCGATGTTCAGCGACTGCGCGAAGACTTTTTCCTGGAACGCCTTGGAATACTCCATCCCCATGCGCGTCTGGACATAGCCGTAGAGCGTCTTTTGGGAAACGAAGGCCGCTCGAGTCGCCGCGAACTCACGCAGGTCAGCGACCGTGGCAATCCGGCCCGCAGAAAACCGATCGCCGAGGACGCCAATCTGGCTGAAAAACCTTCGGGCGCTAGCAAAAACCCGGTGCATCTGACCAAATCACCATGATGGGGGCACTACCAAAGTCTAATATGAACGCCCAGTCCCGGGGTACCATTTGCCTTGCACCCGAATCTTGGAACATGTGAAGTACGAGGAGAAGGGGTATTGGGCTATTCGCGAAGCCCATTGTTGGGAGGAAATAGAAACATGGCTGAAGACAGAAAAGCAGCGAACGGGATGCATTGGGCGAAAACGCGGAACCTGACGTATGTCATCCTGGCGCTATGGGTGCTCTTTGGGATCATCATCCCTTGGTTCGCCGGTGCCCTTAACTCCATGACCTTCCTGGGCTTTCCCTTGGGATACTATTTCTGTGTCCAGGGATCGTTGATTGCTTTCGTTGCGCTGATCTGGGTCCAGAACTGGCGCCAGGACGCGATCGACGAAGAGTTCGGCCACGAAGAGTAGGGGGATCACATGGCTTCTGACACAACGGGCGGCCGGTCCAGGTTCATCGACAACCTGGGCAAGGTCTATTTCCTGTACACGCTTGGCTTCCTGGCATTCTTCGTCTTGATGGCGATCCTCGAGGTGCTGGGTGCCAGCGCGCAAGTAATCGGCATTGGATTCCTGCTTTTCACGATCGGCATCTATGCGGTGATCGGCTGGCTTTCGCGCACGGCGGAAGTCGACGCCTACTATGTCGCCGGGCGTGAAGTGCCCGCCCTCTACAATGGCATGGCCACCGCTGCCGACTGGATGTCCGGGGCCTCGTTCGTGGCCTTGGCGGGCGGCGTCTATTTCGGTGGCTATCCCTATCTCGGATACATCATCGGCTGGACTGGCGGCTATGTGCTCGTCAACTCGCTGATGGCGCCCTATCTCAGGAAATTCGGCTGCTATACGGTCCCGGATTTCATCGGCACGCGCTACGGCGGCAGCACCGCTCGTTTCATCGCCGTCGTCGTCCTGGTGGTGGCGTCGTTCACGTATGTGACCGCGCAGATCAACGCCACCGGAACGATCGCGGCCCAGACGCTCGGCGTCCCCTTCGAGGTCGGCGTCTGGCTCGGATTGCTCGGCATCTTCATCTGTTCGATGCTGGGCGGCATGCGAGGCGTGACCTGGACGCAGGTCGCGCAGTACATCGTGCTGATCATCGCCTACCTGGTGCCGATCATCTGGATGTCCAACAAGCAAGGCTTCGGCATCATTCCCCACTTCTCGTACGGCGACGGCGTTTTCCGCATCGCCGAACTGCAGGCGCAGTACGGGCTGAATCCTCCCGCCGAGCCCATCGCGGGCTTGTCGGTTCTGACGACGCCGCAGAACACGCCCGGCGACGTGATGAACTCGTGGAAGATGGTATCGCTGGCGATCTGCATGATGGCCGGCACCGCATCGCTTCCGCACATCCTGATGCGCTACTTCACGACGCCATCGGTCCGCTCGGCTAGGCGCTCGGTCGGCTGGTCGCTGGTCTTCATCTTCCTGCTGTATTTCTCGGCGCCCGCTCTTGCGACGCTGACGAAGCTGCAGCTGCTCGATCCGAATCTGGCGACTTCCATTATCGGCAAGCCGTTCGCGGATGTTGCCAATCTGGAATGGATCAAGCACTGGACCTCAGTCGGCATGCTCGCGGTCGCCGACCAGAACAGCGACGGTATCCTGCAATTGAACGAGTTCTTCATGCGGCCGGATATCGTCGTGCTTGCGACGCCGGAAATCGCCGGCTTGCCGTTCGTCATCTCCGGCCTCGTGGCGGCGGGCGGTCTCGCGGCGGCCATGTCGACGGCGGACGGGCTGCTGCTGGCCATCGCAAACGCGTTGTCGCACGATCTCTACTACAAGATCATCGATCCGTCGGCGAGCACGCGCAGGCGCCTGACCGTTGCCCGCGTCCTGTTGCTGTTCATCGGCGCGGGCGGTGCGCTCGTCGCGTCGCTGAAGCTGACGGGCATCCTGGGCGCGGTGGCCTGGGCGTTCGACTTCGCCTGCTCCGGCCTCTTCTTCCCGCTGGTCCTCGGCGTATGGTGGAAACGTGCCAACACCGCAGGCGCCATCGCCGGAATGGTGGGAGGCTTTGGCGCGGGTTCGCTGTACCTCTACCTCGTGTACAGCAAGACCATGACACCGTGGCTCGGGATCGACGATATCCGGTTTGGCATCATCGGCATGGCGGTCAGCCTGGTCGCCATGGTTGTGGTCAGCCTTGCCACCAAGGAGCCCTCGAAAGAGATCCAGGACATGGTGGACGAGGTCCGCGTGCCCTCCGGCAAGACGATCCTGACCGCCGGGCATTGAACCAAGAAACGGGTTGCGTTCAGGGGTGGAGAAATCCACCCCTGTTCCAATGACAACAGGGGCGGAACTTTCCGCCCCTGTTCTTCTTGACGAAGGCATCTTCCATGGCTGACGCGCTGGCGATCTTCCCTTGGTGGGTCATCGCAATCGACTATGTCCTCGGGCTGGTCATGTGGACCCTGATCGGCCGGACCGCCATGGGCATTTTCCTGCCGGAAACGTCCAACTTCTTTTTCATGCGGTTCTTCGTCAGGTCGACCGATCCTGTCATCCGCATGTTCAGGTGGATCACCCCGGGCTTTCTGATTCCGCAGTTGGTGCCTGCGTTTGTTGCATGGTTCTTTTTCATGGTGCGGTTCTACCTGATGCCGTGGCTGCTCGGATACTCGGTCATGGGGATGCTCTCCTTTCCCCTGGAGAGCGACGTGGCCGCATTCATCTACAAGGCCTTTTCGCGGGCGCCTTAGGTCTCTCGTTGGCGTCGCACCACGCGCATATTGCGGGGTCGGATCGCCCCCAAATCGCGGCGATTGAAGCCGCCCGCCCGCTAGGCTAAAACCCCGCATCCGATTGCGGGCCCCAAGGGCCCCAATTCACCGAAATCGATAGAGCGGAGCGGGCATGGCTGCCTACCAATACATCTATGTCATGAAGGGCCTGACCAAGATCTATCCGGGCGGGCGGAAGGTCCTGGAGAACATCTGGCTGTCGTTCCTGCCGGGGGCGAAGATCGGCGTGCTCGGCCACAACGGCGCCGGCAAGTCGACCCTGCTCAAGATCATGGCCGGGCTCGACAAGGACATTTCCGGCGAGGCCTGGGCGGCCGAGGGGGTATCGGTCGGCTTTCTGCAGCAGGAGCCGCACCTCAATCCCGACAAGGACGTCCTCGGCAACGTGATGGAGGGCGTGGGCGAGACCGCCGCCATGCTGAAGGAGTTTGAGGAAGTCTCGAACGCCATGGGCGATCCCGACGCGGATTTCGATACGCTGCTGGCGCGCCAGGCGGAGCTGCAGGAAAAGATCGAGCATGCCGATGCCTGGGACCTCCAGCGCAAGGTCGAGATCGCGATGGATGCGTTGCGCTGCCCGCCGGGCGATGCCGACGTGAGCAAGCTGTCGGGCGGCGAGCGGCGCCGCGTCGCGCTTTGCCGCCTGCTGCTCTCGCATCCAGACATGCTGCTTCTGGACGAGCCGACCAACCATCTCGACGCGGAGTCGGTGGCTTGGCTGGAGCAGTTCCTGCACGAATACAAGGGCACGGTCGTCGCCGTGACCCACGACCGCTATTTCCTCGACAACGTGGCGGGTTGGATTCTCGAGCTCGACCGCGGCAAGGGCTTTCCCTACGAGGGCAACTACTCCGGCTGGCTGGACCAGAAGAGCAAGCGCCTGGAGCAGGAGGAGAAGCAGGAGACGGCGCGCCAGCGCACCCTGGAGCGCGAGCTGGAATGGATCCGGCAAAGCCCGAAGGCGCGCCAGGCAAAGTCCAAGGCGCGCGTCACGGCCTATGAATCACTGCTGGCGAAGGCCAATGAGAAGGCCGTGGATACCGCCGGCATCACGATCCCGGCCGGCCCGCGCCTCGGCAACCTCGTCATCGAGGCCGAGCATGTCAACAAGGGCTTCGGCGACCGCCTGCTGATGGAGGATCTCAACTTCCGCCTGCCGCCGGGCGGCATCGTCGGCGTGATCGGCCCGAACGGCGCCGGCAAGACCACCTTGTTCCGCATGATCACCGGCCAGGAAAAGGCCGACGGCGGCAACTTCCGCGTCGGCGAGACGGTGAAGCTCGGCTACATCGACCAGTCGCGCGACAGCCTCGCCGCCGACAAGACGGTCTGGCAGGAGATCTCCGACGGCCTCGACGAGGTCGAGCTCGGCAAGACCAAGATGCCGAGCCGCGCCTATGTCGCCGCCTTCAACTTCAAGGGCGCCGACCAGCAGAAGAAGGTCGGCCAGCTCTCCGGCGGCGAGCGCAACCGCGTGCACCTCGCCAAGATGCTGAAGTCCGGCGCCAACGTGCTGCTGCTCGACGAGCCGACCAACGACCTCGACGTCGACACACTGCGGGCGCTGGAGGAGGCGCTGGAGGATTTCGCCGGCTGCGCGGTCATCATCAGCCACGACCGCTGGTTCCTGGACCGCATCGCCACCCACATCCTCTCCTTCGAGGGCGACAGCCACGTCGAATGGTTCGAGGGCAACTACCAGGATTACGAGGCCGACCGCCACAAGCGGCTGGGGGCGGAGGCCGACCAGCCCCACCGGATCAAGTACAAACCCCTGGTCCGCCAATAAGCGTGGAATGGCAGTGGGTTAGATCGGTCGGCCTAACCCTCCGGACAGGGCCGGCCGATAACCATTTATTTGCAGTTTTGGTGCTCTACTGAGGCTGACGGGGCGAATCCCCTGCCCCTCAGCGCAGCGAGGACGAAAATGAGCGAATATCAGGCTGACCAGGAAGATACGGTCCTCGCCTACGTTCGCCTCAAGTCGGGTGAGCGGCCCTTCAACCGCTACGGCGAAGGCGCCGGCTTCGCCCGCCAGGCCGGCAAGGAAAAGGCCGCCAAGGGCAAGCAGCCGCTCCACGGCAACAACGTCATCGACCTCGCCGCCGAACGCGCCAAGCGGGCCAAGCGGAAGTAGGTTCAGCCCACCGCGATCCCCGCCGAGCGCGCGGCCTTGGTCAGGGCCGCGCCGAACTCCCGGAATTCCTCGGCCCGACTTGAGGTCGTGCGCCACGCCAATCCGATCTGACGTCCCGCGCCGCTGCGATCGAACGGCCGCGCCACCAGCTCGCCCTGCTTTGGCACATGCATCGGCACCGCCATATCCGGCAGCAGCGTGACGCCGAGGCCGCCGGCCACCATCTCAACGAGAGT
>DATFDU010000214.1:0-9093 GCA_035251915.1 Dongiaceae bacterium
CTCGCTGATCTCGCCGCCACCGCATCACGACATCTATTCGATCGAGGATCTGGCGCAGCTCATCTACGACCTGAAGCAGATCAACCCGACCGCCAAGGTGTGCGTGAAGCTGGTGGCGCGCTCCGGCATCGGCACCATCGCCGCCGGCGTCGCCAAGGCCAAGGCGGACGTCATCCTGATCTCCGGCCATGTCGGGGGCACCGGCGCCTCGCCGCATACCTCGATCAAGTATGCCGGCATCCCGTGGGAAATGGGCCTCGCCGAGGCGCACCAGGTGCTGACGCTGAACCGCCTGCGCCACCGCGTGCGCCTTCGGACCGACGGCGGCATCAAGACCGGGCGCGACGTGGTGATCGCCGCGATCCTCGGCGCGGAGGAATTCGGCATCGGCACGGCGTCGCTGGTCGCCATGGGCTGCATCATGGTGCGGCAGTGCCATTCCAACACCTGCCCGGTCGGCGTCTGCACCCAGGACCCGAAGCTGCGCGAGCGCTTCACCGGGACACCGGAGAAGGTGGTCAACCTGTTCAGCTTCATCGCCGAAGAGGTGCGCGAGGTACTTGCTTCGCTCGGCTATCGCACGCTCAACGAGGTGATCGGCCGCACCGAGCTGATCGAGCAGGTGAGCCGCGGCGCCGCCGACCTCGACGACCTCGACCTCAATCCGCTGCTGTCGCAGGCCGATCCCGGCGACCAGGCACGCTATTGCACGCTGGAGGGGCGCAACGAGGTGCCCGACACGCTCGATGCCAAGATGGTGGAGGATTGCAAGCCGCTGTTCGAGGCCGGCGAGAAGATGCAGCTGCAGTACAACATCCGCAACACCTACCGCGCCATCGGCACGCGCCTCTCCGCCCACATCACCAGGCGCTTCGGCATGGCGGGGCTGAAGCCCAACCACCTGACCGTGCGCCTGCGCGGGTCGGCCGGCCAGTCGCTCGGCGCCTTCGCGGTGCAGGGCGTGAAGCTGGAGGTGTTCGGCGATGCCAACGACTATGTCGGCAAGGGCCTCAGCGGCGGCACCATCGTGGTGCGGCAGCTGCCATCGTCCAAGCTCACCAGCCAGGACAACACCATCATCGGCAACACCGTCCTCTACGGCGCGACCGCGGGCAAGCTGTTCGCGGCTGGCCAGGCCGGCGAACGCTTCGCCGTGCGCAACTCCGGCGCCGACGTGGTGGTGGAGGGCTGCGGCTCCAACGGCTGCGAATACATGACCGGCGGTACCGCCGTGATCCTCGGCCGGGTCGGCGACAATTTCGCCGCCGGCATGTCTGGCGGCATGGCCTTCGTCTATGACGAGGCCGGCGACTTCCCGCTGTTCGTCAACGACGGTTCGGTGGTGCACCAGCGGTTGGAATCGCGGTATTGGGAGTCGCACTTGCGGTCGCTGATCGAGAGCCACGCGGAGGAGACACAATCACGCTTCGCCCGCCGCCTGCTCAACGACTGGATGCTGGAGCGCGGCAAGTTCTGGCAGATCGCACCCAAGGAGATGCTGGACAAGCTCACGCATCCGCTGAGCGACGCGCGTCCGGCGAAGTTGGCTGAGTAGGCCGTGGCGGCGCCGGTCCTGATCATTCCCGGACTCGGCGGGTCGGGGCCGGAGCATTGGCAGAGCCTGTGGCAGGCGCGCTTGCCCGATGTGCGCCGGGCCGAGCAGGCGGATTGGGACAAGCCGGACCGCGCCGGCTGGATCGCGCAGCTCGATGCGGCGGTCGTGCAGGCGAAAGGCCCGCCGATCCTCGTGGCGCATAGCCTGTCCTGCGCGCTGGTCGCTTGTTGGGCCGTTGCGCACAAGCGGCCGGTAGATGGCGCGTTGATGGTCGCGCCCGCCGACGTCGATTCGGATGCCCACACGCCACCGGAAGCGCATGTCTTTCGACCAGTTCCGATGCAGCGCCTGCCCTTCCCCACCATCGTGGTCGCCAGCCGCGACGATCCCTACGTCGCCTTCCGCCGCGCGCTGGACATGGCGAAGGCCTGGGGCGCCGAGCTGGTCGATATCGGCGAAGCCGGCCACATCAACAGCGGCGCCGGCTATGGCGCGTGGCCCGAGGGGGAGCGGTTGCTGGCGCGGCTGCGATCGCCGGCTGCAATTTTTCCGCCGCTGTCCTAGGCTCGGCTGGTCCAAATTGCGGGGGAGCCTGCCATGCCGGAGTCACGCACCGCTGAGACCATGCTGAAGCTGCTGCCGGTCCTCGGCGCGTGCATCACCTTCGTCTGGGGCGTCTGGGTCTGGAAAGACAACGCCGATGAAGAGCGGATGGCCGCCGCGGCGGAGGCAGAGCGCTATGCCGAGAGCCGGCGCATCGAAGCCACCAAACCCTTCCTGGAAATGCAGTTGGAGCTCTATACCGAGGCGGCCCGTGTCACATCGCGGATCGCGAACTCAGGCGATCAAGGCGCCATCGGACGCTTCTGGGAACTCTATTACGGCGAGCTGGCCCTGGTCGAAAACAACGAGGTGGCCAAGGCCATGGTGGATTTCGGCAAGGCCCTGAAGGCTGGAGAGAAGGGTCGGTTGGAGAGCCTCTCCCTGGCACTGACGCGCAGCATGCGCAAGTCACTGGCCAAGTCCTGGGGCACCGATGCCTGGCAGGTAACGGCCAACTAGCGGTCCTTCACTGAAGGAAACCCCGCGTACCATTCGGCGTGACTGCCCTCGTGGTTCGCCAGGCCGGGCCTGGTCAGGCAGCCGCGCGGCTTGATGAAGGACTCGATCTTGCGTGCCGGCCGCTCGTGCCACTGGATGTTGAAGGCGGCGAGCTTCGGATAGAACTGCAGGTGCGCATAGGGCAGGTGGTCGTGGATCCACCACGCCATGCCGCGCCAATCGGCGCCCTCGGCGTAGCGATCGGCGAACCAGGGCACCACCACGGTTGCACCGGCGCCCATGCAGCCATTGGCATCGCGCAGGTCCCAGACGTGATAGGCGGTATTCACCTTGACGCTGCCGCATTCTCGCCTGCGGTGGCCGAACTCCGTGACGCGGCGCGAGCGGAATCCGGAGCGGATGGCGATGCGACCGAAGGCCGCCTGCAACGGCTCGAGCAATGTTTCGCACAGCTGCCTTCCCGCCGCGACGGCGAGATCGGGATCGTCCGGCAGGTTGGGGATGCCGTGGAAGCCGGCGATCTCCGAATACAGGAAATCGCGCATGAAGAAGTTTCGTGACAGCCGCACGCGGCTGAAATCTTCGAGCGCCGTCATGGAGCCGGGCTTGCGCATGGGTCCGCCTCAATTGCCGTCGATGCTGCGGGCATCCTAGCGCGCGCATCGGCGCACCGTAACTGACGCAGGCTGGCGCGCGGCGCGCATAGAATGATAGGAAGGGCCGCGCTCTTCGAACGCGGGGAAACGACTTCGATGCTGACGAGACAGCCTTTCTGGTTCCTGCGGCACGGCCAGACCGACTGGAACCGCACCGGCAAGTGCCAGGGACGGCGCGACGTGCCGCTCAGCATGGCCGGCGAGGCCGAAGCTCATGCCGCCGCACCGCTGCTCAAAGGTCTCGGCATCGACGCCATCTGCTGCAGCCCCTTGCAGCGCGCCCGCGCGACCGCCGACATCATCGGCAAGGCCCTTGGCCTGCCGGTCGTCGACGTGAGCGGGCTGGAGGAAATGGATGTCGGCCCCTATGAAGGCGTCGCCGACTACTCCTGGGTCGCCCCCTGGCGCGAAGACAAGGCGGTCAACGGCATCGAGCCATTTCCCGTCGTGCGGCGGCGTGTGGCCGAGGCGGCCAACCGTGCGCTCGGCACGGCGAGCCATGTCCTGATCGTCGCCCATGGCGGCGTGTTCTGGGCCTTGCAGCATCTGTGCAGGGCGCCGTTCACGCCGCTCGCGAACTGCCGGCCCGCCCATCTGGCGCCGGTCGGCGAGAGCGCGTGGCGCATCGAGATGCTGAGCCAGGCCGGCGAAACGTAATTCCCGATCAATCCGGCGTCATCGTCGGCAGCTTGTCGCTGCTGGCGTCGACCTCGGCCATGGCCTTGCGCCAGGCGACGACACGCTCGGCACCCATCGGGTGCGTGTTGTTCCAGCTCGACAAGGCATAGCCGTCCAGCTTGGCCATCACCTCGAAGGCGCCGCCGGCGCGCTGCAGGTCGATCCCGGCGCGCGCCAGCACATAGGCGGCGAGCAGATCGGCTTCGCGCTCCTGCTCCTTGGAGAAACTGAGATCGCCGATCCGGCCACCATAGGTCATGCCCATCCCGGCCGCGTCGTTGGCGCCGGCCTGATCGGCACCGGCCGCTGCCGCCGCCCCGCCCATCAAGAGACCGCCGATCAGCGCGCCGAGCAGGATGCTGCGCGTGCTCTCATCCACATGGCCGGCGATCTGGTGGCTCATCTCATGCGCCATGACGGCTGCGATCTCTTCGTCCCGCTCCAAGTAATCCAGTAGGCCGCGATGGAGGAATACCTGCGCGTCCTCGTCGATATAGGCGTTCACCTCATCGTCGTCGACGTAGCGGAAGGTGAAACGGCACTCCTCGGTCTCGGCGCGCGCGCAGATCGATGCGACGCGCTCGGTCAGCTGCCGTGCCAGGCGGGCGATCGTCTCGCGGTAATGGGCATCGCTGCGCTGAAACTGCGGCAGGTTCGGATCCGCATCGATTTCCTGTGCCGCCAAGAGCGCTTCCCGGTCGCTGACCGGCGGCAGCCTGAACGCCGTGCCGCCACATCCCTGCACCGCCAGGCACCATGCGCCGGCGAGGCAGGCCAAGTGCGAGACCCTCATCCCCGCTCCTCCTACTCCCCCCACAGGTTTGAACCCATGGCCGCAGCAATCTTAGGTTGCTGTTGTCGTCGTATGCATACTAACGGTGGTGCGATGGCGCTGGCAAGATGGAATCTGCTGTGCCTTGCCTGGGATGCCGCGAGAGGTCATAACCCGGCCGTCAACAGTGCCCGGGAGACCGCCGGTGAAATCAAGTTCAGCACAGATTCCGATCCGCAGCCGCGGCGTCACGGCTGTCATCCTCGCCGGCCACGGCGAGGCGGCGCGCGTGCTGGTGCTTCAGCGCAACAAGAACACCTCGCGGGGCCTGTGGAGCCTGGTGATGGGCCGGCTGGAAAAGGGCGAGAGCGCGGTCGAGGCGGTCCGGCGCGAGATCGCGGAGGAGACCGGCATCGCCGTCGAGGCGCTCTACACCACCGGCTGCGTCGACACCTATTTCAACTCCGGTGCCAATTCGATCGAGATGATGCCGATCTTCGTCGCGCCGTTCGCCGGCGCGCCCGAGGTGCGGCTCGATCACGAGCATCTCGCCTATCGCTGGCTGAGCTTTGCCGAGGCCATCGAGACCCTCGCCTATCCCGGCCAGCGCGCGGCCATGGCGCATATCAAGCGCGACTTCGCCGACCGCGCGCCGCCGGAGTTCCGGCTGATCCGGGACTGATCGCGTTGACCTGGATTGCGCGGGCGCGCGCTGTTAGATTGCGGCGGACATCGATTCACCCGGGCCAATGCGCACCCTCTATCACTTTCCGCTGCAACCGCAATCCCGCAAGCTGCGCTTGCTGCTGAAGGAGAAGCACCTCGACTGCGACCTGGTGGCGGAGCGGCCGTGGGAGCGGCGCGAGGCGTTCCTGCGCCTCAACCCGGCGTGCGAAACGCCGGTGCTGACCGAGGATAGCGGCCTCACCCTCAGCGGCGATTATGCCATCACCGAATACCTGGAAGAGTCGTACGAGGAGCCGGCGATGCTGGGCCGCGCCAAGGTCGAGCGGGCCGAGGTGCGCCGCCTGATCGCCTGGTTCGACGGCAAGTTCCAGCGCGAGGTCACCCAGCATCTGCTGGAAGAGAAGGTGACCAAGCGGCTCTATGGCCGCGGCGGGCCGGACTCCAACGCGCTGCGCGCCGGCAAGGCCAACATCAACGTCCACCTGCACTACATCAGCTGGCTGATCGACCGCCGCAACTGGCTGGCGGGCGAGGAGATCTCGGCCGCGGACCTCGCCGCCGCCGCGCATCTGTCGTGCCTCGACTATCTGGGGGACGTGCCGTGGGACGAACATCCGGTGGCGAAGGAATGGTACGCCAGGCTCAAGTCCCGCCCCAGCTTCCGCCCGCTGCTGGCCGACCACTGGCCCGGCACCACGCCGCCGGCGCATTACGCGAATCTGGATTTTTGATTCAGAGGACAGAAGACAGAGAACAGAGAACAGATTGGAGCCTACCTGTCCTCTGATCTCTGTTCTCTGATCACTGAATATCCAGCTTCTCGATGTTCTTCTGCGCTTCGTTGGCGATGTCGGTGCCCGGCATCACTTGGATGATGGTCAGCCAGTCGGCGCGGGCGCCGTCGACGTCGCCACCCTCGCGGCGCAGGTAGCCGCGCTCCAGCAGTGCACCCGGATGGCTGGGCGAGAGCTTCAGGGCCCGGTCGATGTTCTCTTGGGCCAGATCGGGCGTTTCGAGCCGGCGATAGGCGGCGGCGCGCATCGCATAGACCTCCGGATCCTCCGGCGTGAGCTCGGCGGCGACGTTGAGATCGTCGAGCGCTTCGAAATACATGCCGACGTTGCCGAAGGTCATGGCGCGGTCGATCAACAGCTGGACATCCTCGGGATTGAGCTTCAGCCCCTGGTTCTGGGCATAGAGCGCGCGCTGTGGATTGCCGGCCTTGATCCAGGCCTGTCCGGCCTGGGCGAACAGCTCGGCGGCGAGCGGCGCCTGCCCCTGCGGCATCGCCTGCGCCACGCGCTCCAGCTCCAAGGCGCCGTCCTCCACCTCGCCGGTGCGGATCAGGGCCAGCGCCTTGCAATGACGCGCGGCATCGCCGCCACCCTGCCGCTCCCATTCGACGGCGCTGTCGAGCGCGCCGGCCGGGTCGCGGTCCAGCAGAGTCATGCAGGCCTGGTATTGCGCCTGGTTGTCGAGCGACCAGGCCGGCGCCGCGGCCACGAGGCCGATTGTCGCCATACACCACAAAAACACGTGTAAGACCAAAGGAGGCATCGCTTGCCAGGGTTCGACTATGCTCTAGTACAATTGTGCTCTAGTACCGGGGCGAACCATCATTCGGGTGCCGGCAAATTGCAAGTCCGCGAAAGCGCGCATCGATTGTTCATTCCTCGATGAATCACCTGTTCTGCTTCGGGTTGGGCTACAGCGCCACCTTCCTGGCGCGACAGCTGCTGGCGAAGGGTTGGCGGGTCGCCGGCACCTGCCGCAGCCGCGACCGCCAAGTGGAGCTGAGCCGCCTCGGCATCGAGGCGCATCTGTTCGATCGCGACCATCGGATCGGCAATCTCCCCGCGCTGCTGGAGTCCGCGACCCATCTGTTGAGCTCGGTGCCGCCGGACGAGCGCGGCGATCCGGTGCTCGACCTGCATGGCGCGGAGATCGACGCCGCGTCACAACGCCTCAGCTGGCTCGGCTATCTCTCCACCACCGGAGTCTATGGCGATCGCGCCGGCGGCTGGGTCGACGAGATGAGCGAGCTGAAGCCCAGCGGCGAGCGTGGCCGCCGGCGGGTCGCGGCCGAACAAGGATGGGGGGCGCTGAGTCAGCCTGCCCATCTGTTCCGCCTCGCCGGCATCTATGGGCCGGGCTCCTCGCCGCTCGATACCATGCGCGAGGGCCGCGCCAAGCGCATCGTGAAGCCCGGCCAGATCTTCAGCCGCATCCATGTCGCCGACATCGCGCGGGTGCTGGAAGCCTCGATGGCGCGGCCGCATCCGGGCGCAGCCTACAATGTGTGCGACGACGATCCGGCGCCGCCGTCGGACGTCATCGCGTTCGCCGCGGCGCTGCTGAACCTGCCGCCGCCGCCGGAAGTGCCGTTCGAGCAGGCGGACCTCACGCCGATGGCGCGCAGCTTCTATGACGACAGCAAGCGCGTCAGCAACAGCCGCATCAAGCGCGAGCTCGGCGTCGCGCTGCAATATCCGAGCTATCGCGTCGGCCTGCCCGCCATCCTGTCAGCGGGCGGGTAGAGCACTTTCCGCCGAAGTGGCAGCCGGTTCGGCGCAGAAACTGCGACCACTACAGGTCAATCAGGTCTTCGAGCGTGTCGCCGAGCAGCGCGAGATCCTCTTCGCGTGACAGGCGATGATCGCCGTCCTTGATCAGCGTCACACGCACGTCGTTGCTGACGAGGCGCTCGGCGAGATCGAGGGAGAGGCGATGCGGCACATCGGGATCGGCCATGCCATGCAGCAAGCGCACGGGGCAGCGGATGCCGATCGGCGCGGAAAGCAGCAGATGCCGCCGCCCCTCGTCGATCAGCGCGCGGGTGATCACTGTCGGTTCGTCCGAATAGACCGACGGCGTTTCGAGGCGGCCGGCGCTGAGCAGCCGATCGCGCTCTTCATCCGACAGCCGGTTCCAGATCAGCGCCTCGGTGAAATCGGGCGCCGGCGCCAGGCCGACGAGCCCGGCGATGCGCTCGGGCCGCGCCAGGGCGGCCAGCAGCATGATCCAGCCGCCCATGCTGGAGCCGACCAAGACCAGCGGCCCATCGGCCACGTGATCGATGACGGCGATCGCATCCGCTGCCCAGGCTCCGATCGTGCCATCCTCGAACCGGCCGCTCGAAGCGCCGTGGCCGGAGTAATCGAAGCGCACATAGGGCAGTCCACGCGCGGCGCAGAGATCATCGAGGAACGTCGCCTTGGTCCCCGCCATGTCGGAGCGGAAGCCGGGAAGAAACAGGATTCCTGCGCAATCCCGTGTGCGATCGGTTGCAAGCCGTTTGCGATAAGCAAGCCGCCGGCCGGGCAGCTCGAGAAACTGCACCGCGCCGGCGCCATCCGAAACTTCAGCTGCCAATTCTGTTGCCGCCCTGTTCTCCGGCACGTATGGTGCCGCATCCAAAAGTGCCTCTCTGGTTGCTGAATGTCGAGCGACACTTCCGTCCTGCAATCCCGCGGCAAGAACAAGCCGAACCCGAACGCCCCGGCCGTGCTGCATCTGATCAGCCGTCTGGACGGCGGCGGCGGAGCACGGCTGGCGATCGATCTGTCGAGCGGGCTGGTGGAATCGGGCGGGCGCGCGCTGATCGCGTACGATGGCGAAGCCACCTCCACCTACGAGCTGTCGCGCCACAAGATCACCCCGATTTCCGAATCGCTGACCAGCCG
>DATFDU010000215.1:0-13270 GCA_035251915.1 Dongiaceae bacterium
CTCTATATCGTCATACGTGCGACGCTGCAGCCGGACGTGGCGCCCAAGCCGGCGCGGGATGAATCGAACGTGCCGGTCGGACGGCTGCTCTTCATGCTGCTGACCTCGTTCCTGCCCTTGGCGCTTCTCATCCTGGCGGTGCTGGGCGCGATCTTCTTCGGCTGGGCGACCCCCTCCGAAGCCGCCGCTGTCGGCGCCGCCGGCGGCCTGGTGCTGGCCGCTGCCTACCGGGCGCTGACCTGGCAGCGGCTGCGCGAGTCGGTCTATCTGACGGTTCGCACGACCGCCATGGTGTGCTGGCTGTTCGTCGGCTCCTGGACCTTCGCGTCGGTGTTCGCCTACCTCGGCGGCGAGCAGGTCATCACCGAGTTCGTCACGGGGCTCGACATCTCTCCGCTGGAGTTCCTGCTGCTCAGCCAGCTGATCATCTTCCTGCTGGGATGGCCGCTGGAGTGGACCGAGATCATCATCATCTTCGTCCCGATCTTCCTGCCGCTGCTGCCGCATTTCGGCATCGATCCCCTGTTCTTCGGAATCCTGATTGCGCTCAACCTGCAAACGGCGTTCCTGTCGCCCCCGATGGCGATGTCGGCCTACTACCTGAAGGGAATCGCCCCGCCATACGTGCAGCTGGTGCAGATATTCTTCGGCTCCACCCCCTTCTTGCTGCTCGTGCTGGTCGCCATGGTGCTGGTCTACGTGTTCCCGCAGATCGTCTACTACCTGCCCAACCTGTTGTATGCGCGCTGAGGCCGGCATGGCAGCGACGGACCTCGCCGATCTCGGCGCTCTCGATGCACGCGGCCGGATGGCGCGCGGCGAGATGCGGGCGGCGGAGTACGTCGACGCGCAGCTGCAACGGATCGCAGCCAGGGACCCAGAGATCGAGGCCTTCGCGTTCCTCGACCCGGCCCTGCCGCGCGCGGCCGCCAAGGCGGTCGACGACTATCGCGCCAGCGGCCGGCCGATCGGCGCCCTGCATGGCCTGACCGTGGGATTGAAGGACATCATCGACACCGCCGACATGCCGACCGAGAACGGCACGCCGATCGATGCCGGCCGCCGCCCCGGCAAGGACGCCACCATTGCGCGGCGCCTGCGGGAGGCCGGCGCCATCGTGATGGGCAAGACCGTGACCACCGAGCTGGCCTACGCCTCGCCCGGCAAGACGCGCAATCCGCACGATCCCGCACGGACGCCGGGCGGATCCTCCTCGGGCTCGGCCGCCGCGGTGGCCGCAGGCATGGTGTCGTTTGCCGTCGGAACCCAGACCTTCGGGTCCGTGATCCGGCCGGCATCCTTCTGTGGCGTCGTCGGACTGAAACCGACGCACGGCCTCATTCCGCGCACCGGCGTGCGGCTGCTGGTCGGACCTTTGGACACGGTCGGCGTGTTCGCCCGCAGCGTGACCGATGCCGCGATGGTCGCTGATATTCTTGCCGGCCATGATCCGCTCGATGCCGACACCAGGCTGATGCCGCCGCCGCGTCTGCTGGACATCGCGCTGACCGAACCGCCCGTGCCGCCGGACCTGGCCTTCGTGAAATCACCGGTGTGGGATCAGGCGGAACCGGAAACGCAGCAGGGTTTCCGGGAGCTCGTGGAGGCGTTGGGCGAGCGCTGCACCGAAGTCGCGCTTCCGGATGTCTTCGCCGAGTGGCACGGCGCGCACAGGGCCCTGATGCAGGCCGGCATGGCCCGCAACCTTCGCCCCTACTACCAGAAGGCCAAGGGCCAATTGAGCGCGCCGATGCGTGCCATCATCGAGGATGGGTTGAAGGTGACCGCCGTCGATTATCTGGCGGCGCTGGATTGGCGCGAGGCGCTCAACAACGGCCTCGATCAGCTGTTCGAGCGGTATGACGCAATCGTCACGCCGGCTGCTCCGGGAGAAGCGCCACGAGGACTGGAGGCGACGGGGAATCCGATTTTCAACGGCCTCTGGACCCTGTGCGGCGTTCCGGCCGTGACCCTGCCGCTCATGACCGGTCCGAACGGGATGCCGGTCGGCGTGCAACTGGTCGGCCGGCGCGGCGAGGATGCCAGACTGCTGCGGACTGCCCGCTGGCTGGCAGACCTCGTTGAAAAATCCGAGTGATTACGGAAGGCAGAGGGAATGGATCGATGAACAATGTCCTGAAGATCGCCGCACTGGCATGCTTCGTCGCATCGCTCGGGGTGATCGTCTTCCGCGTGCCCGATACGTCCCTGGTCGTGGTCCTCATCATCGTGATCGCGATGGCGATCTACGATTTTCTGATCCGGCCGATGCTGGTGCGGAACGGCAACAACAGGCAATCCCGCTCATAGAAAACGGCTGCCCGTCGAGGGGAAACGGGCAGCCGCTGGTCCGGTAAGCCGAGTTCAGGGCGTGATGTTCAGTCCCACTCCCAGATCGGCTTGCCGAAGTTGATATCGTCGGAGTCGGTCATGGCACCCGCGGCCGCACCACCCGCGCCGCCGATCAGCGCACCGGCGACCGGATGGCCGACCAGCGCGCCACCGACCGCGCCGGCGCCCGCACCAAGGCCCGCGCCGGTCAACGCACGATCACCCTGCGAGTGACCGCAAGCCGACAACCCGGTACCGATCGCGAGCACGGCTGCAATCGACATGATCTTCATCGCGCGCATCTGGATCTCCTCATCGCAGTTCCTGACAGTCGCGTGCCCTAAAAACACGCCGGCCCAATCTTGGTTCCGGCATCGGCGATGGGAAGCCACGAGTTCGTGAATCAAACGCTGCTCGCGGTCACTACGTCATTGAAATCAGGCACTTCATCGTGCCACGTCGCACGCGGATCAACTCGTCGTGAATCGGCATGATATGCGCTGCCGCGACCACAATGTGGCGAGATTGTGGCCGCGGCGTTCAGCGCGCATTCATCGCTTGGTTCGCGACTCGGATTATCCGCGACCCGCGCGCTTGCCGGTGCGACGTCGCGCTTCTTCGAGCTCGGCGCCTTCGTCGCTGTCCAATGCGTTGGCCGCTTTCCGAGCACCGCTTTCGGCAGCGCCCGACTTCGCGAACGCATGCTGCGCCGACTGATAGTCGCGCGCCGACAGGTGATCGCCTTCGCCCCGCAGCTCGAAGCGCTCAGCCGCGAATTTCCAGTTCACCAGCTTCTTGAGGAACGAGTCGATGAATTTCGAGCGTTCGTTCTGGTAGTCGAGATAGTAGGCGTGCTCCCATACGTCGCAGGTCAGGATCGCCTGGTGGCCCTGCAGCATCGGCAGCTCCGCGTTCGCTGTCGTCTCGATCTTCAGCTTCTCGCCCTCCAGCACCAGCCAGGCCCAGCCGCTGCCGAACTGCTTGCCGGCCTTGTCGGCGAACTCCTTCTGGAAGGCGGCGAGGTCGCCGAAGTCCTTCTCGATCTGGCGCTTCAGGTCGCCGTTGGGCTGGCCGCCGCCGTCGGGCGCCAGGCACTGCCAGAAGAAGGAGTGGTTCCAATGCTGGCCGGCGTTGTTGAACACCTCCCAGTCCTTGCGCCAGCTCTTCTGGATGATCTCGCCCAGCGACAGCTGCGCATAGGGCGTCCCCTCAACCGCCTTGTTCAGCTTGTCGACATAGGCCTTGTGATGCTTGTCGTGGTGAAACTTGAGCGTGTCCGCCGACATGTGCGGGCCAAGGGCATCGTAGTCGTAGGGTAGGTTTGGAAGCGTGAAAGCCATGGCATGTCACCGCTAATTCGTGTTCGGGAATGTTTCGTTGAGATACCGGACGGCCGTGCGCCCAGCGCTCAACGGTAAACAAGTCGCATCAAAAGCCGTTCCGGGGGCGGAACCAGTGCAATCGCCGGGCGTTTAAGCGTTACCCCCGCGCGAAACACCGCGGGAACAGCCTGCCGTTCCCCAGAGGGTTTCCGATGTCCAGTGAATCTTTGCACGAGCCCGCCGAGAAGCTATCCCCCGCGACAATCGACCGCCATCGCGCCACCGTCTCGCTGATGGAAGAGCTGGAAGCGGTCGACTGGTACGACCAGCGGGTCGATGCGGCGACCGATGCAGAGCTGAAGGCGATCCTTCGCCATAATCGCGACGAAGAAAAGGAGCACGCCGCCATGGTGCTGGAATGGCTGCGGCGGCAGGACCCGGTGCTCGACCAGCAGCTGCGCACCTACCTGTTCAAGGACGGCGACATCGTTTCGGTCGAGGCCGAGGCGGAAGGCGGTGGAGGCGATGATGCCAGCGAAGGGTGCCTCGGCATCGGCGACCTGAGATCCGAGGAGGTGGCGCCATGAACCACCTGCTGCGCGGCCTGGCGCCGCTGTCCGACGGCGAATGGGAGGCGGTCGACGAGGAAGCCAAGAAGACCTTGAAGATGAACCTGGCGGCGCGCCGGCTGGTGGATTTTTCCGGTCCGCACGGCTGGGAGGCCTCGAGCATCAATCTCGGCCGGGTCGAAAAGGCCGAGTCCGAATTGCGGACCGGGGTCGAAGCGCGCCGGCGGCGGGTGCAGACCTTAATCGAGCTGCGCGCGCCATTCGAGCTTTCGCGCCGGGAGTTGGAGATTGTCGGGCGCGGCGGACGCGATCTTGATCTGCGGCCGGTCACCGAGGCTGCGCGCACCATCGCCATTGCCGAGAACCAGGCCGTGTTCAACGGCTATTCCGCCGGCCACATCACCGGAATCTTCGAGGCGACGCCGGGAAGCGCGCTGCATTTGACCGACGACTATGTGCGCTATCCCGAGGTGGTGGCCGAAGCCCTGGGAAAGCTGCGCAATCTCGGCATCGGCGGACCGTACGGCATCGCACTCGGGCCGCGGTGCTATATCGGCCTTACCGAGACCACGACCGGCGGCGGCTATCGCGTCTATGACCATGTGAAACGGCTGCTCAATGGCCCGCTGGTCTGGACGCCGGGAATCGATGGCGCCATCGTGTTGTCGGTCCGCGGCGGCGACTTCGAGCTAACGGTGGGAGAGGACTTTTCCATCGGCTACCTCAGCCACACCGCCGATCTAGTCCGTCTGTATCTGCAAGAGAGCCTGACATTCCGCGTCCTGACCGCCGAGGCAGCGATCCCGTTGCGCTATCGCAACAGCAACGCAGAACTCGCGCCGCCAGCCGGCAAGACCGCCAGCAAGCGCGCCTCGAGACGGCGCGAATAGCCCGGTTCCGGAGGGAACTCTCTGCCCAGCGCATCCGTTCACTGAATAAGCTGCACGCCACCGCCTGCAAGGCAGATGTCGTGCGGGATCCGGGACGGAGGTCCACGATGTTGTATTGGGCACTGCTCTTCCTGGTCATCGCCATCGTCGCCGGCATCTTCGGTTTCGGCGGCATCGCGGCGACTGCATCCAGCATCGCGCAGGTGTTGTTCTTCATCTTCCTGGTGCTGTTCATTATCAGCCTGTTCTTCGGCTGGCGCGGCGGGGCCTTCGGGCCGTGACATCGGTTTGAGTTCTTGAATGGCGGCGAAGCCAGCCAGCAGGCTAGCCGCCGGCCCGTGGCGAGCACGCTTTAAACCAGCGACCAATTGCGGCAGCAGGTCCCTCCCCCAAGGCTGCCGCGATGCCACCAAGGAGCATCGGTGGTAGGCTTTGCCACGGGCCGTTCTTCTCTCATCCTGTGCGCGATGACATCCTGACACGGACCTGCTCGGCGATCTGCATGAGCTGATCCCGCAGCAACGGCGGAAATGCGGCGCTGAAGAAGCGCGTCATGCCGTTCGGCAGCTTCTCCTCCACGATCTCGCCGCGGATCATCTGGTCGTTAAGCGCGTCGCCCGAACGGTGCGGCGCCAGATGGACGTGCAGATGCGGCACGCCGTCGCCGAAGACGTAGACATAGACCACCTCGGCGCCGGTCGCTTCCTTGAGCACGCGCGTGCTGCGGGCCAGCACCGGCCCGAACGTCGCCGCTTCCGCCCCGTCGAGCTCGGTGATGGTGCGGATGTGCCGCTTGGGCTCGAGATAGGCGAAACCCGCCACTTCCGACGACACGCTGACGGTGAGGCGCCAGTGCGCATCCTGCCAGGCCTCGACCCGCTCAAGCTCCTCGTCGGCCGCCGCGCCGCGGCACATCGGGCAATCGGTTGTCGTCATTGGCCGGCTCCTCTCAATCCACCGGATAGGGCCCCTCGGCAAATCTCTCCGCATGGTAGCCCTTGGCGCCCACGAGGCGCGCCAGCGGGCTGCGGAAGTCCTGCCCGGCGGCGAGGCGCTCGATCACGAACCCGAAGTCGTAGCGCGGCCGCCAGCCCAGCTCGGCGCGTGCCGGCGCGTTGACGTAGACGCGATCGATGCCCGGCACCATCGTCCAGCGGCGGCGCGCATATTCCGCTTCGTAGCGGGGAACGCGGCGGCGCACCACCGCGGGTGCGTCCCGCCTCAAGTCGGACAGATCGTCGGTTGAGAACGGCGTGGTCGCACTGATGATGTAGCGCCGGAAGCCGAGTGCGGGTGCGTGGCGCGCTGCCAGCAAATGTGCGCTCACCACGTCTTCCACATCGACGCGGCGATGGAGATACTCGTTCGCCTTTGCGTTCTCGTCGGCATAAGCGTCGCGCACGGCCCTGTCGTCATCCTCCTCCGGAAAGAAGCGCGAGGTCCGGAGCACGATGCAGGGCAGGCGCTGGTTGCGCTGGAACAGCTGGCACAGATCCTCGGCCGCGGCCTTGCTGACGCCGTAGATGTTCTTCGGCACCGGCACCACGTCTTCGGTCACCCAGGCGGCCGGCGCGCCGGCAGGCGGCACCAGTGCGTCGCCGAATACGCTGGTGGTGCTGGTGTAGACGAACGACTTGACGCCGGCCGCCACCGCCTCCTCCAGCAGGTTGAGCGTGCCCGTCACGTTGGTGTCGATGAAATCCTGCCGGCTGTGCGTGGCGACATGCGGCTTGTGCAGCGTGGCGGCGTGCAGCACCACCTCCACACCCGCCATGCAATGCCGGACATAGGCTCGATCCGAGATCGAACCGACCTCGGTGGTGAAAGGACTCTCGAGGATGTCGAGCGCGACCACCTCGTGCGCCTGCTCCCGCAAGGTGCGCACCAAGGCCTCGCCGAGATGGCCGGAGCTGCCCGTGACCAGAATCTTCATGGGTGCAATTCGCTCAAAATATCGCGACGACTATAGCCAGCCTAGAATTGCTCGGGAATGCCTTGCGTGATGCGCCAGTCCTTGAGCAGGACGCGGCGGCGCTTGGGGTAGCGCTGCTTCAGCGGCTTGGCCTTCTCGATGCGGTCGGCGCGGAAGTGGCGGAAATCCTGGCGCATCTCGCACCAGGCGGCGACCACGCGGGCACGGTCGAAGAAAGCGAGCGCAATCGGCCAGATCACGCGCTCGGACTTCTGGCCCTTCTCGTCGCTATAGGCGATCTTGACCTTGCGCTCTTCGCGGATCGACTCGCGGATGGGGGACAGGTCGATCGGCTCCGGCACCGCCTCGCGGCTGGCGCCGACCACGACGCCGGCCAGTTCCACGCGCTCCTTCAAGTCCTCGGGCAGCACGGTCGCGATCTTGGTCAGGGCGTTGCGCGCCGCGTTGGCCAGCGGCTTGTCGCCGCGCTGCATGACCCAGCGCGAGCCAAGCACCAATGCCTCGATCTCCTCATCGTCGAACATCAGCGGCGGCAGCAGGAACCCCGGCCGCAGCACATAGCCGATCCCGGCCTCGCCCTCGATGGTCGCGCCCTGCGCATTGAGCGAGACCACGTCGCGATAGATGGTGCGGATGGAGACGTTGAGCTCCCCTGCCAAGCGTTCGGCGCTCACCGGGCGGCGATAGGCACGCAAGGCTTGCAGAAGGGCCAGCAATCTTTCCGATTTCGACATGCTGACAGAATTGCGCAGGAGGCGGTAGAACGCCAGCGGCGTTTTGCGGGATCCTGACAGTCTCTGTCAGGATCGTTCAATGCCGAACTGTCGAATCTTTGACCGTGGCTTGACCGGGCTTTGAGACCCCTCGGGTAGCTTCGCGGGATCAAAGCGGAGATAAGGCCGTGGACCAGTGGCCGCACATTTGCCGTCTTCCGGACGGCGCCATCGACTATGACTTCTATCGCCGGAAAGCCCATGCGCAGCGCGCCCTGGCGGTGGCGGAGTTCTTTACGCCGAAGAGACGGAGCAGTCTCGGGGCCACCTTGTCATTTCTGGCGCGCCTGCGGGCGGTTTGGAAATCCTAGGCTCCGAGGCCCTTCGCCAGCTCCGCTTCGCCCTTCAGGTTGCCAGGCTCGTCACGGTAGGTCATGCGGCCGGTAACGATCTCGCCCTGCCAGCGCCTTTCGATCTCGGCGCGCTCCGGCTGGCCCTGGAACCAGGCGATGAACTGGTTGACCGCCTGCAACAGCCCGTGGCTGGAGCGATCGTCCGCCACGCCGACCGCGTAGTACCAGGGGTCGGGCGCCAGGTCGACCGGCAGGCATTCGATCTTGCCGGCCCAGGGCGAATCCACGCCGGTGCAGGCCCAGTGATAGATCGGCTTGTCGACCGCGAAGGCGTCGACCGCCTTCTCGGCCAGGCAATCGTGGATGCGGCTCTGGTCGGTGTAGGCGATCAGGTTGGCCAGCTTCACCTTGCCGCCGGGCTTGTCCATGTTGGCGGCCCAGCGCAGCCCGGCTGCCTCCAGGGTCGCGAACGCCGCGGGATCGTTGATGCAGCCCAGCACCTTGCCGCCCAGGTCGCCGATTCCACCGATGCGCGCATCGCCGACGCGCCGCGCCAGCGCATAACGCAGGTAGGTGTAGGGCTCCGAATAGGCAACGCCGAGCCAGCGCGCGTTCGGCGGCAGGGCGCTCCACACCAGGTCGCACTCCGCTTCGCCGCGCCTCCGCCCGGCATGCAGCAGTTCCGCGCACAGATCCCAGGGCTGCGGCACGAATTCGACCGCGACGCCGAGCCACTTGCCGAAGGCTTCGGCATATTCGACGTCGAGGCCGGTGAACGTGCCTGCCGGCCCCTTGAACGACAGGCCTTTGAAGTCCGGCTCGATCGCGATCCGCACCGAGCCGCGCTGCTTCACTTCGGCCAAGCGGTCGAACGCCGGGTCGGCCTTCACCGCTTCCGCCTGCAGCAGCTGAGCAAACGCTGCCTGCGGGTTGCCGTCGCCCCAGGCCGCAATCGCCTGCATCAGCAGGGTCCGCACCCATTCGTCCTTGGCGCGCGCCCGCTCGGTCGCCGTACGGATGCCACCGAGCACTTCGCGCAGCACCCGGTTGTTCTCCGCCATGGCGTCCACCTCGGCAGCGGTGCGGGTGAAAGCGTCGTGCAGGCGGCCGTTGGTCTCCTCCACCGCGCGCGCGACGTTGGCGAGCGCGTCGCGCGTCAGGTCGGCGAGCCGGCCAAGCTCGCCCTGCAGCTCGGTCAGCTGCACGGCGCTCGCCGCCTCGTCGGCGCTCTTGAGCGTGTCCTGTGCCAGCGCGCGCACTTCCTGGCTGACCACGGCAAAACCGCGGCCGGCCTCGCCCGCGCGCGCCGCCTCGATGGTGGCGTTGAGCGCCAGCATGCGCACGGTGTTGCCGATCTTGGTGATGCCGGCGAGCACGCTCTGCAGCTCGTGGGCGCGCTCGTTGAGCAGGCCGGCCACCCGCTCCAGCCCCTCGCCCACGTTGCTTTCGGTCTGGCCGACGCGGCCCTTCACCTGGCGCACCAGATCGGCAATGGTCTGGTCGGCGACCTTCAGCTCGTCTCGGCTGGCGGCCACCGACTTGTCGAGGGAGATGCCCCAGCTCTGCACTTCCGCCACCAGCTGGTTGGCGGTATCGCCGGCGGAGCTGGCATGGTTCAGCAGGTTGAGGCAATGGCGCAGGAACTGCGCAGTGCCATACGAATCCGGACTTGCGGCCGAAGTGGGCCATGGTTGCTCGACGTCCATCCGCTCATCCCCTGATCTCATGAGCCGACTCGTTGTACTTTAAGATCATTAAACTTTCATTCCTGACTGGAACAGACGCAAAATCGTCATCCCACAGGTCGGCTGTCGCTTATGGATCAATGGGTGTCGAAAGCGAGCCATGGGCGAATTGCGCCTTGGCTAGCTTTGGGGCCGCGCCAAAACGGTCGGGTGACGGTTCATGCTTCCAGCGTTGTTTCCATACAAGCTGCTGCCCTATGGCTTCCGGCGGAAATATAGGCCGCAGCGTTTCATCCCGAAGCAGAAGGACCTGAAGTCGAAGTATGATGTCGTGATCATCGGCGGCGGCGGACATGCCCTCGCCTGCGCCTACTATCTGGCGCGCAACCATGGGATCACCGATGTCTGCATCCTCGAGAAGGGCTATCTCGCCGGGGGCAACACCGCGCGCAACACCGCGATCATCCGCTCCAACTACCTGACGCCCGAGGGCGTCAGGTTTTACGAGCAGTCGCTGAAGCTCTATCGCGACCTGTCGCAGGACTTCGACTTCAACATCCTCTATTCCGAGCGCGGGCATTTCACCCTGGCGCATACCGACGCCGCGGTGCGCACCAGCCGCTGGCGGGCGGAGGTCAACAAGCAGCTCGGCGTCGATTCCGAGCTGATCTTCCCGGACGAGATCCATCGCCTCTGCCCATCACTCAATATGTCGGAGGATGTGCGCTACCCGATCCTGGGCGCGCTCTATCACCCGCCGGGATCGATCGCGCGCCACGATGCCGTCGCCTGGGGCTATGCCCGCGGCGCGACTGCGCTCGGTGCCGAGGTGCATCAGCAGACTCCCGTCACCGGCATCATCATCGAGAACGGCACCGTCAAAGGTGTCGAGACGCCGCGCGGCAAGGTCTACGCCAACAAGGTGATGCAGGCGGTGGCCGGCTCGACCTCCGTGGTCGCGAAGATGGCGGGCTTCCGCCTGCCGATCCGCACCATTCCGCTGCAGGCCTGCGTGTCGGTGCCGCTGAAGCCGTTCCTGGACCAGATCATCGTGTCGGGCTCGTTGCATGTGTACGTATCGCAATCCTCGCGCGGCGAGCTGGTGATGGGCGGATCGACCGATCCGTACGGCCTCTATTCCACCCGCTCGACCCTCGACTTCAAGGAAGGGCTGCTCGGCCACATGCTGGAGCTGCTGCCGATGCTGGGCGAGGTCAAGATCCTGCGGCAGTGGGCGGGCATGGCGGACATGACGCCGGACTTCTCGCCCATCATGGGTCTGACCCCTGTGAAGAACTACTACATCGACAGCGGCTGGGGCACCTGGGGTTTCAAGGCGACGCCGGTGTGCGGCCTGACCATGGCGCACACCATCGCCACCGATGCGCCGCACGAGCTGATCAAGCCGTTCTATCTCGACCGTTTCGTCGAGTATGCGCAGGTCGGCGAAAAGGGCGCGGCCTCGGTGGGACATTGAGGAGGATGCCATGAAGATCATGAACTGCCCCCTCAACGGCCCGCGCAACATCAGCGAGTTCGCCTGGGGCGGCGAGGTGAAGCCGATGCCCGATCCCGCCTCGCTCGACGATCGCGCCTGGGGCGACTGGCTGTTCCTGGAGAACAACGAAGCCGGCGTGGTGCGCGAGTGGTGGTGCCACGTGCCCACTTCCTTCTGGTTCATCGCGGAGCGCAACACGGTCACGGACGAGATCCTGAAGACCTATCCGGCCGGCGACGTGTTCAAGGACCGGGTGAATTTTGTCCCGAAAGCGGAGAAGACGTGATGGCGAGCCGCCTCCCCGCACCGTTCGGCGCCTGGATCGACCGCAGCAAGCCGGTCGCCTTCACCTTCGAGGGCAAGCAGATCGAAGGTTTCGACGGCGACACCATCGCGAGCGCGCTGCTGGCCAACGGCCAGACCATGATCTCGCGCTCCTTCAAGTATCACCGGCCGCGCAGCGTCCTCACCATGGCGGGGCAGGATGCCAACACGCTGGTGCAGGTCGGCGACGAGCCGAACTGCCTCGCCGACAAGCGCCGCATCGCGCCGGGCCTGAAGGTCGAGGGCCAGAACTATGTCGGCAGCTTCGAGGACGACAAGGGGCGCTTCACCGAGCTGGTCGAGCGCTTCCTCCCCGTGGGCTTCTATTACAAGAGCTTCCACGAGAAGAAGACCTCGTGGCAGGCGTGGGAGCCGATCATCCGGCGCATGGCCGGCCTCGGCAAGGCCGACCTCAAGGCCGACTTCCATCACTCCTACTACGACAAGCAGTATCTGTTCGCCGATGTCGCGGTGGTCGGCGGCGGTCCGGCCGGCATGGTGGCGGCGCTGAGCGCGGCCGAGAGCGGCGCCGAGGTCGTCCTGGTGGATGAAGGCGCGGAGCTCGGCGGATCGCTGTGGTATGCACGCTTCAACGTCGACGGCACGCACGGGTCCCTGACGCGCGCGGAGCTGGCGGCGGCGATCGCCGGCAAGCGCAACATCCGGGTGCTGAGCGAGGCGGTCTGCACCGGACTGTTCGCGGACAACTGGCTGCCGGTGATCAAGGGTAATCGGCTCTACAAGCTGCGCGCCAAGTCCGTGGTGGTGGCGACCGGCTCGATCGAGCAGCCGTCGGTGTTCCGCAACAACGACCTGCCAGGCGTGATGTTCGCATCGGCCGCGCAGCGCCTGGCGCGGCTTTACGCCGTGAAGCCGGGCAGCCGCGCGGTCGTATTGACGGCAAATGACGACGGCTACGGTGCGGCGCTGGAGATGCTCGATGCCGGCCTGTCGGTCGCCGCGATGGTGGACCTGCGCACTGCGGTGCCAAACACCGACCTGACCCAGGCCGTGCGCCGCGCCGGTGTCGAGATCATCGCCGGTCATGCGATCAAGGAAGCGATCGCCGGGCCGGGCAAGACCCGCATTACCGGCGCCATCGCCGCGCCGATCACCGGCGACGGGAAGCTCGGCGACGGCGGGCGCACCCTGGAGTGCGATCTCATTCTTATGGCGGTCGGCTATTCGCCGGCAGCGCACCTGCTGCACCACGCCGGCACCAGGTTCGCGTACGACACCGGCAGCCACATGTATCGGCCGGACATGCTGCCGGCGCATGTGTTCGCAGCCGGCTCGGTCAACCAGGCCTATGCCCTCGAAGCGGTGCTGGCCGATGGCCGGCGGGCGGGATGGCTGGCGGCGCGGGACGTGGGGCATGCCAGCGGTGCGGAGCCGCCGGCGCCGGTCGACCTGGGCTGCGATGGCGTCACGCACCCTTGGCCGATCTTCCCGCACGACAAGGGCATGGACTTCGTCGATTTCGATGAGGACCTCAAATACAAGGACCTGATCAACGGCATCGCCGACGGCTTCGACAATGTCGAGCTGCTGAAGCGCTACTCGACCGTCGGCATGGGGCCGAGCCAGGGCAAGCACTCCGCCGTGGCGGCCGTGCGCATCGTGGCGCGCGAGACCGGCGAGAGCCTGAACCG
>DATFDU010000216.1:0-7203 GCA_035251915.1 Dongiaceae bacterium
TGAAGAAGTGGTTCGCGCCGCTGCCCTGGACCGTCACCCACGCTGAGATGGACCTGCGCCCGGGCGGCAGTAGCCTGATCGTCGTGCGCAGCCCCGAGGGCCAGGAATAGCCCAACCCCGGCGTCATCCTGGAGGTGGTGAAGAACGAGAAGGTGGTGTTCACCGACGCCTACACCAAGGCCTGGGAGCCGTCGGGCAAGCCGTTCATGACCGCGATCGTCACCTTCGAGGACGAGGGCGGCAAGACCCGGTACACCGCCCGCGCGCTGCACTGGACGGCGGAGGACAAGAAGACCCACGAGGAGATGGGCTTCCACCAGGGCTGGGGCCAGTGCGCCGACCAGCTCGCCGCCTTGGCGAAGACGATTTAGCGCTCTTCATCGCGCTGCACGGCGGTCCGCTCGATCCCTAGGGCGGGCCGCCGTCCCCACACATTTTGTCCCACGTTCCGTAGTATCGAAAGGATCTGCCATGGATACGCATGTTCAATCGGTTTCCAAGTCCGCGCGCTGGACCGGCAGCATCATGAGCGGCCTGGTCATCCTGTTCCTGCTGTTCGACGGCGGGATCAAGCTGGTGCCGCTGGAGATCGTGACGGAGACGTCGGCGCAGATCGGACTGCCGACCGACGCCTCGTTCGCACGCACACTGGGAATCCTGACGCTGATCGGGGTCGTGCTCTACGCGGTGCCGCAGACCGCGGTGCTTGGCGCCATCCTGCTCACCGGCTACATGGGCGGCGCGATCGCGACTCATCTGCGCATCGACAGCCCGCTGTTCAGCCATACGCTGTTCGGAGTCTATCTTGGCCTGCTGATCTGGGGCGGGCTCTACCTGCGCGAGCCGCGTCTGCGCGCCCTCATCCCCTTCCGCCGCTGACTGCGGCCGCATCACAGAACCGCGGTGGTGCCAGCCATCGCCGCGGCGTTGCCGTTGATCCGCGGCGAGCCGCAGGATCGCGCTTAGGTCGCTGGAATCCCTCGCATATCGGGCCGCTATGGGCGGCCGGGCCGAAGACTAAATTCACTGATTTAGCAGTGCTTTAAGTCAAATTTAACCGAACCCGTCAACGATGGCGGGCGAAGGAGATCAGGATGGCCAAGGCGCCGGAGGAAAAGGAGCCAGCAGCGGACGAAGCGATCGCGGTCGTGCCCAGCGACCTCGACGAGAAGACCCATGCCGAGATGCTCATGATGTACACCGAATGCGCGAACTCCGTGCGCTTCGCGAAGTCGCAGCAATGGACCACCACCGGCGGCGCGCTCGCGATCTTCGTGGCGCTCGGCATCCTCGGCGAGTTCGGCCCGCACTACGGCTTCCTCACCACGGCCGTCGTCATCATCTCCATGGTGGTCAGCGGCGCCACCATCTACTCACTGGCGATCTTCCAGTTCTGGCAGCAGGCCGAGCGCGGCAAGCTCAACATGATCGCTGACCGCTTCTCCAACGTGATGCGCGACGTGCGGGCGTTCCTGCCGCCGCGCGAAGCCAACGTGCACCGCTATATCCTGCTGTTCTTCATGCTGGCGGTGATCCTGGTCGCCAACTGGCTGCTGATCCTTTACCTCAAGCCCTACATCCACTTCGCCAAGTGACGCGGTTCACTTGACAGGTTGGCCGGTCGCGTGCGACCCACGCCGCCGCCATGTCTCGACCGACCCAACCTGAACGCCTGCGCGCCACGCTGATCGGCTTCATCGCCATCCTGCTGTGGGCGACGCTCGCCTTGTTCACCACCGCGACCGGGCAGATGCCGCCGTTCCAGCTGCTTTCGCTCACTTTCGGCATCGCGTTCGCCGTCTCGCTGCTGCGCTGGGGGTGGCTGATGCAGCGCGACGCCGATGCGTTCCGGCGCATCTTCCGCCAGCCGGCGGCGGTCTGGCTGCTCGGCATCGCCGGGCTGTTCGGCTATCACGCGCTCTATTTCACCGCGCTCGATCATGCGCCGCCGGTCGAGGCCAGCCTGATCTGCTTCCTGTGGCCGCTGCTGATCGTGCTGCTGTCGACCGCGCTGCCGGGCGAGCGGCTGCACTGGACGCATCTGCTGGGCGGCGCGCTCGGCCTTGGCGGCGCCGCGCTGCTGGTGCTGCAGAAGGACGACGGCGCGGTCGCGTTCGAGGCGCAATACATCGCCGGCTACCTGGCGGCGCTCGGCTGCGCTTTCACCTGGTCGATCTATTCGGTGATGAGCCGCCGCTTCGGCCACGCGCCGACCGACCTGGTCGGCGCCTTCTGTGGCGCCACCGCTGTGCTCGGCCTCGTCGCGCACGTGCTGGCGGGCGAGCCGACGGTGTGGCCCGCCGATGCATGGGAATGGGCTGCGATCGTGGCGCTGGGCCTGGGGCCGGTGGGCGTCGCCTTCTTCGTGTGGGACTATGGCGTCAAGCACGGCGACATCAAGGCGCTCGGCGCCTGCTCCTATGCCTCGCCGCTGCTCTCGACCGTCCTGCTGATCCTGGCCGGCAAGGCGGAGACGACGATGACCGTCATCGTCGCCTGCCTGCTGATCATCGGCGGCGCGGTGATCGCCTCGCGCGATCTGTGGATGCGGCGCTCTTCTAGTCGTGCGGCAGCGTCTTCTTGAGCGAGGCGCGTTCGGAGAAGGTCTTGTGCCAGGCGGCGAGCTTGGGATGCGCCGGCCGCCAATCCTCGGCCTTGAAGCGGAAATCGAGATAGTCGAGCACGATCGCCACCATCAGGGTGCCGATGTCGAGCTGCGGGCCGAGATGGTCGGCTTCCAGCGCCGCCAGGCCTTGCGTGACCTTCAGCTTCTGGCGCTTGTCCCAGTCGGCGGAGCGCAGGTTCTCCGGCTTCTTGCTTTCCATCATGCGCAGCACGGCGGCGTCCGCCATGCCGTCGGCGAGCGCCTGACGCCGCAGCGCGGTCCAGCGCGCGGGCCCTGCCGGCGGAAAGAACTTCCCGCCGGCCCGGCTATCGAGATACTCGCAGATGACGCGGGAATCATAGAGCGACGAGCCGTCGTCCAGCTCCATCGCCGGTACCTTCTGCAGCGGATTGTCGCGGCCGAGGTCCGGATCGGTGGTGACGGTCTTCACCAGCTCGATCTTGTCGATCTGGCCGGTCTCGAGCGCCAGCACGTGCACCTTGCGCACGAACGGCGACGTGGTGGAATAGCGGAGTTTCATCGGTGGCTCCTGATCGCGAGTGGGTGCAGCTAGAACTTATCCTTGGCGGCGCGGATCGCGCCGAAAGCGGTGGCGGGATCCTTCCTGGGTCCGCCGAATTTCTCCAACAGGCGCGGCTGGTCGCAGCGCAGGAAGGGATTGCAGAACTTCTCGATGCCGAGATTGGACGGAATGGTCTTGTCGCCCTGCGCGCGGGCGTGCTTGACCGCCTCGGCGAACTCGACCAGGTCGCGGTTTTCCGGCTCCACCGTCAGCGCGAAGCGGCAGTTGCTCTCGGTATATTCGTGGCCGCAATAGATCCAGGTGTCGTCGGGCAGCGCGCGCAGCTTGCTGAGCGAAGCCCACATCTGCTGCGCCGTGCCTTCGAAGGTGCGCCCGCAGCCGATCGAGAACAGGGTGTCGCCGCAGAACACCGCCTTGCTGTCGGCGAAATAGAACGCGATGTGCCCGCGCGTGTGGCCGGGGATGAACAGCACATCCGCTTCGTGCCCTGCGAAATTAAAGCCGCTCTCTTCGTCCACCGCCTGGTCGATGCCGGGGATGCGCTCGCGGTCGTAGGCCGGGCCGACCACGATCGCGCCGGTCGCCTCCTTGATGCCGAGATTGCCGTCGGTGTGGTCCCAATGATGGTGGGTGTTGAGGATGTGGCTGATGCGCCAGCCGCGCTCCTTGGCGGCCGCCAGCATCGGAGGTGCGACCGAGGGGTCGACCGCCGCGGTCTTGGCCGTGGCCACGTCGTGGACCAGATAGCCGTAATTGTCCTTCAGCAGCGGAATGACCGCGATCTCGAGCTCTTGGGCCGGCATGCTGGCTCCCAGATTTCCCGGCCCACGATAGCAGGCGATATGGCATAATCAACGCACGTCACGTAGGGATATAGCGGCGGATGTGGCAAGACGTCGGCGACCTCAAGCATTTCTATGACCGGGAGATCGGCCATACCGCTCGGCATCTGCTGCGCCTGCGCATCCGCAGCCTGTGGCCGGACCTGACCGCCCAGCGCCTGCTCGGCATCGGCTATGCGACGCCCTATCTGCGCCAGTTCTTGGGCGAGGCGGAGCGGATCGGCGCCGTCATGCCGGCGGCGCAGGGCGTCATGCCCTGGCCGCGCGACGGCGCGGGGATGACGGTTCTGTCGGATGAGACCGAGCTGCCGTTTCCGGACAACTCGATCGATCGCGTGCTGCTGGTCCATGCGCTGGAATCGAGCGAGCATCCCGGCGACATGCTGAAGGAATGCTGGCGGGTGCTGGCGGGCGGCGGCCGGCTGATGGTGGTGGTGCCGAACCGGCGCAGCTACTGGTCGCACCTCGAGCGCACGCCGTTCGGGCACGGCCAGCCCTTCACCCAGATGCAGGCGACGCGCCTGTTGCGCTCGAACGGCTTCACGCCGCTGCAGTCCGAGCGTGCGCTGTTGTTCATGCCGTTCGCCTGGCGCGCCTGGCTCAAGGCCGCGCCGGGCTGGGAGCGCATCGGCCGCCGCTGGTTCTCGACCTTCGCCGGCGTCATCGTGATCGAGGCGATGAAGCAGCTCTACGGCGCGCAGCCGACCAAGGCGGTGAAGCGCCGCGTGCGGTTCACCGCGCCGATCGGCATTCCGGCGCCGGCGACGCGGGAGATGAGCGAGCTCAAGCTGTGATTGCCAGTCATATGTCGAATCCGATATAATGGCGATCCTGCGCCGGAATCTCTATTTCGTGGGCGATAGCCTGGATGTGCTGCGGACCTTGCCAAGACCGGTACAACACGGAATCGGCACGGCACTGCGGTTGGCGCAGGAAGGCCACAAGGACCCAAGTGCCAAAACAATGAAGGGTTTTGGAGGTGCGGGCGTCCTTGAAGTGATCGAAGACTTCGACGGAAACACGGATCGAGCCGTCTACACGGTCAAGTTACGATCTGGCGTCTATGTGCTGCATTGCTTCCAGAAGAAAAGCAAAAGCGGCATCGCGACCGCGAAGGGCGATCTGGATCTGATACGCCGCCGATTAGGATTGGCAGTCGAGCAAGACAGGACTTTCACGCGATGAAGATCAGGAAATCCGCCGACAACATATTTGCCGAACTGGGCTTTGAAAGGCCCGAAGAAGAGGCGGCAAAAGTCGATTTGGCCTACGAGATATTCACAATCGTCAAAGCGCGCAAGCTGACCCAGACCAAGGCGGCTGTATTGCTGGGCATTTCGCAAGCCGACGTATCCAAACTGATGAATGTCCGCCCGCATGGGTTTTCATTGGACCGGCTGATCGCCATTCTCACGCGGCTCGAGCGCGACGTCGAGATACGCGTGACCAAGTCTCCAGGGTCTCGCCGGATGGGCAAGGTGAAGGCCGTCTTGGCAGCGTGACCGCCATTTCCAATCCTGCTGGTGAGCAGAAATGGCTTGCGCGCCGGCCAGATGGCGGGCCAGTGGTTGGGATGCGCACTGAAGGATCAGCGTTTTCTTGATCTTGGCCGGCCTGCGGGCATTTGGCCCCTTTGCTTTCCCGCCCTCCCGGACTATCACTGAGCGCCTTTTCCACCCCGGATTTTGACCGATGACCGGCCCTGACAAGCAGCTTGCGGCCCTGCGCGCCGAGATCGACGCGATCGACAGCCAGCTGCACGACCTGTTGATGCGGCGCACCGACCTTGCCGTCGAGGTGGGCGAGGTCAAGGCGCGCGTGCAGCCGCTGGGCGGCACGCCGGCCGACGGGGCCAAGTTCATCCGCCCGGCCCGCGAGGCCCTGATCCTGCGCCGGCTGGTGGCGCGGCACCAGGGCAGGCTGCCCAAGGCGGTGATCGTGCGCATGTGGCGTGAGATGATCTCCGCCCTGCTCCAGGTCGAGGGACCGTTCGTGGTCGCCGTGCAGGCGCCCAAAGGCGACACAGCCCTTTGGGACCTGGCGCGCGATCACTACGGCAGCCGGGTGCGTATCACGCCGGTGGCGGGCAGCAGCGACGTGTTGAACGCGGTCGCCCGCGGCAAGGCCACGGTCGGCATTCTGCCCATGCCCCGGCTGGGGGAGCGCAGCCCTTGGTGGCCGGAGCTGCTCGCCACGGGCGAAAGCGTGCCTCATGTCATGGGTCGCCTGCCGTTTGGCGATATCGGCAATGTGCGCGACCCCATGGCACAGGCGATGGTGATCGGTCGCGCGCCCAACGAGCCGACGGGAGATGACCGGAGCTGGGTTGCGCTCAATTTGAAGACGCCGCGCTCGCGCCGCGCCATCCTGGCCGCCGCCGAGGCGCTGCAGCCCGATGCGCGCCTCTGCCTCGACCGCACCAGCAAGAGCCGCGAGTGGCTGTTGGATGTGGCGGGTTTCGCAGGCGAGATCGACGTTGCTGCGCTCGGCGAGGCGCTGGGTGCAGAGGCGCGCGTGCTGGGCAGCTATGCGACGCCATTGCCGGCGGCCGCGCTCGCCGACACCAACGGTCACTGAGGAGTTTCGAGGTTGAACGACATGTCGCTCAAGGTGCGTCCCGGGATCCTGGATATCGCGGCCTATGTGCCGGGTGATCATTCGCTGTCGGGCGAGGGGCCGGTCTACCGCATGGCCTCCAACGAGAGCGCGTTGGGGCCGAGCCCGAAGGCAATCGAGGCTTATCGCGCGCTGGCGGGCGAGCTGCATCGCTATCCCGACGGCGCGTCGAAGGCGCTGCGCACCGCGCTCGGCCGCGCATACGGCATCGATCCGGAGCAGGTCGTGTGCGGCGCCGGCTCCGACGACGTGCTGCAATTGCTGGTGCGCGCCTATGCCGGCCCGGGCGACGAGGTGCTCTATACGCAGCATGGCTTCCTGGTCTATCCGATCGCAGCCCAGGCCGTCGGCGCGACGCCCGTGGCAGCGGCGGAGACGGATCTGCGCACCGACGTCGATGCGCTGCTGAAGGCCGTGACGCCCAGGACCCGCATCTGCTTCGTCGCCAATCCGAACAACCCGACCGGCAGCTACGCGACCAGCGCCGAGCTGGAGCGCCTGCGCGCCGGGTTGCCGGACACCGTGCTGCTGGTGATCGACGCGGCCTATGCCGAATATGTCGAGCTGCCCGATTATGAATCCGGCCTCGACCTGGT
>DATFDU010000217.1:0-3485 GCA_035251915.1 Dongiaceae bacterium
GCAAAGGCCGCATTCCCCGCATGGTCTCGCACCACGCCGCAGGAGCGCTACGACATCCTGAAAAAGGCCTCCGACGAAGTGCTGGCGCGCAAGGAGGAGCTTGGCCGCATCCTGTCGCGCGAGGAAGGCAAGATCCTGGCCGAGGGCATCGGCGAGGCCGCGCGCGCCGGCCAGATACTGGCGTTCTTCGCCGGTGAGTGTCTGCGCCTCGGCGGCGAGACCATTCCGTCGGTGCGGCCCGGCGTCGGCGTCGAGATGACGCGCGAGCCGATCGGCGTCGTCGCCCTGATCACGCCGTGGAATTTCCCGATCGCGATTCCGGCCTGGAAGATCGCGCCCGCCCTCGCCTGCGGCAACACCGTGGTGATCAAGCCGGCGGAGATCGTGCCGCATTCGGTGTGGGCGCTGGTGGACATCCTGCAGCGCGCCGGCCTGCCCAGGGGCATGCTCAACCTGGTCATGGGCAAGGGCTCGGTGGCGGGCCAGGCGATGCTGGAGAACCCGGATGTCGCTGCCCTCTCCTTCACCGGCTCGGTTGCCACGGGCCGCAAGCTCGCGGCGGCCTGCGTCGCGGCGAACCCGATGAAGAAATTCCAGCTCGAGATGGGTGGCAAGAATCCGCTGGTGGTGCTGGACGACGCAGATGTCGACGTCGCGGTGGCGAGCGCCCTCAACGGCGCGTTCTTCTCCACCGGGCAGCGGTGCACCGCGTCCTCGCGCCTCATCGTCACGGACAAGATCCACAACCGCTTCGTCGATGCGCTGACCGAGAAGATGAAAGCGCTGGTGGTCGACGACGCTCTGAAGACTGGCAGCCAGATCGGCCCGGTGGTCGACCAATCGCAAATGGATCAGGACGAGCGTTATCTCGAGATCGGCCGCAAGGAAGGCGCCAAGCTGCATTGGGGCGGCGAGCGTTTGAACCGCGGCACGCCCGGCTTCTATCTGCAGCCCGCCTTGTTCACCGAAGCCAACAATTCGATGCGGATCGCGCGCGAGGAGATCTTCGGCCCTGTCGCCTCCGTCATCCGCGCGAAGGACTATGACGAAGCGCTCGCCATCGCCAACGACACGGAGTTCGGCCTCTCCGCCGGCATCTGCACCACCAGCCTCAAGCACGCGTCGCACTTCCGGCGCAATTCCGAAGCCGGCATGGTGATGGTGAACCTGCCGACCGCAGGCGTCGACTACCACGTGCCGTTCGGCGGCCGGAAGGCGTCGAGCTACGGCCCGCGCGAGCAGGGCGCCTATGCACGCGAGTTCTACACGACGGTGAAGACGTCCTACACGCTCGCGGGCTGAAGCCACCTCCGTCCGTAAGGGCTTGCGGGCCGCTCTTGCGATGGAGCGGCCCGCTTCTTATTTGCATCTCATGCCCTACGACGCTCCTCCCCTCCACGACGAGACTCTCGATCCCTATTCGGCCCGGGTGGCGCACGCGTTCGAGACGGTCGGACCGGCCGTGGTCCACATCCATGCGCAGGGGCGCCAGACCGGCACCGGCTCCGGCGTGCTGTTCGCGCCGGACGGCTATCTCCTCACCAACAGCCATGTGGTCTCCGGAGCGGCCCGCCTCTCCGGCAGCCTGACCGACGGACGCCAGTTCGAGGCGCGGCTGGTGGGCGATGATCCTGCCACCGACCTCGCCGTGCTGCGCCTGCAGGGCGCCGGCCTGCCGCATGCGACGTTCGGCAGCTCGGCGCGGCTGCGCGTCGGGCAGCTGGTGGTCGCGATCGGCAATCCACTGGGCTTCCAGGCAACCGTCACCGCCGGCATCGTCAGCGCGCTCGGGCGAACGTTGCGTTCGCCGAGCGGGCGCCTCATCCAGAGTGTGATCCAGACCGACGCGCCGCTCAATCCCGGCAACTCCGGCGGCGCGCTGGTTGACGGCAGCGGCAAGGTTGTCGGCATCAACACCGCCATGATCGGCCGCGCCCAGGGCCTGTGCTTCGCCATCGGCATCGATACCGCCGCCGACGTCACCATGCGGCTGATGCGCGATGGGCGCGTGCGCCGCGCGCGCCTTGGCCTCGCCGGGCAGACCGTCATGCTGGACCAGCGCCTGGCGCGACGTCTCCGCCGCAGCGAAGCCGGCGCGGTGCAGATTCTGGAGGTGCCAGCGGGTGGACCAGCCGCGCACGCCGGCATCGAGAAGGGCGACGTCATCCTGGAGTTCGCCGACACCGCCGTCTCTGCGATCGACGATCTGCATCGCCTGCTGACCGCCGAGATCGCCGGCCATGCCACGCGCATTACCGTGCTGCGCAGCGCCGGCCTCAAGACCTTTGACATCCGACCGGAGCTGGACGAATAAGAGTTCGAGAGCGAACCGATCGGAGCCGTTCCCATGGAACTGAACGCCGATTTCTCGCAACGCGTGGCCGTGCATGCCGCAAGGATTCCCTGGACACCGTCGCCCATGGCTGGCGTCGACCGCCGCATGCTGGACCGCATCGGCGACGAAGTGGCGCGCGCCACCTCGATCGTGCGCTATGCGCCGCGCAGCCACTTCTCGCCCCATACCCATGGCGGCGGCGAAGAGTTCCTGGTGCTGGATGGCGTATTCCAGGACGAGCATGGCGACTATCCCGCCGGCTCCTATGTCCGCAATCCACCAACCAGCCGACACACGCCGGGCTCGGAGCCCGGCTGCGTGATCTTCGTCAAACTCTGGCAGTTCGATCCCGACGATCGCACGGAGGTGCGGATCGACACCGGCAAGACGGCCTTCAAGCCGGCGCCCGCTCGTGCTGGTGTCGAGGTCATGCCGCTGTTCCAAGACGCACGTGAAGAGGTGCGCTTGGAGCGCTGGGCGCCGCGGACCAACATTGAGCTAGCCTTGCCTCAGGGCGCGGAATTCCTGGTGCTGTCCGGCAATTTTGAAGAGCGCAGCGAGATGTTCTCCGAGCAGTCCTGGCTCCGCCTTCCTGCCAAGGCTACGCTGCGGGCCACGGTCGGCGGCGAAGGCTGCCGTGTCTGGATCAAGACCGGGCACGTCGCAAACGTGGTCAAGTTCAACGCCTAGCCGGCGATGTAGATCGGCTTTCCGAATGTCTCTTCCAGCGGCATGACGCCCAGGCCGGGCGCAGTCGGCGCCGCCATCCTGCCGTCCTTGCTGACCGGCATTCCGGTCGCGTTGCTGACCGTCACCCAGTTGTGGAAGTCCACGGTGTGCAGCCGCGCGCTTTCCGGCGTCGACAGCGACATGTGCGCCATCGCGGCGGTGTCGATCTCGGCGCCGCCGGTATCCTCCACCGTCACCGCCAGGCCCATCTCGACTGCGGTGTCGCGGATCAACCGTGCCTTGGTGATGCCGCCGACGCGCGCCAGCTTGATGGTGATGCCGTCGGCAAGGCGATCCGCGCAGGCGCGCATCAGCATGGCGAGGCTGTCGATCGATTCATCCAGGATCAACGGCCGGTCGCAATCGGCGCGCAGGGCGAGATTCTCCTCATAGCGGTCGCACGGCTGCTCGAGGTAATAGT
>DATFDU010000218.1:0-11153 GCA_035251915.1 Dongiaceae bacterium
GGCCAGCAAGGCGGCGCGGATGGTCATGATGCCGCACAGCTCGCCGTGCGCACCAGCGGCCGGCGACATCGCGACCGCGGGCATGTTGGTGAGGGTCTTCAGCCAGTGCGCCAGCTGGTCGATCAGCTCCAGCGCGCCCTGCACGGTCGAGACCGGCTGCATCGGATGCAGATCGCCGATGCCGGGCAGCCGCGCCACCTTCTCGTTGAGGCGCGGGTTGTGCTTCATGGTGCAGGAGCCGAGCGGATAGACGCCCATATCGATGGCGTAGTTCTTTTGGCTGAGCTTGGTGTAGTGGCGCACCACCTGCGGCTCGCTGAGGCCCGGCAATCCGATCTCGCTCTTGCGCTTGAGGCCGCCGAGGCGGTCCTTGTGCTGCGGAATGGCGGGCAGGTCGACGCCGCTGCGGCCCTTCATGCCCTGCTCGAAGATCAGCGGCTCCTCGATCTGCAGGCCCTTGTTGCCCGAGATCGTGCGCACCCGGCGCTCATTCTGCATCTGCGTCGGCGCACTCATTTGAGCACCTCTTTGAGCGCGGCTTCGTAGGCCGCGATGTCGTCGTCGCTCACCGTCTCGGTCGCCGCCACCAGCAGCAGGTTCGCGAGCGAAGCGTCGTTCGGATAGAGCCGCGACACCGGCACGCCGCCGAGCACGCGCTTCTTCGCCAGCGCCTCGACCACTTCCGCCGCCGGCTTGGGCAGCGCCAGGGTAAATTCGTTGAACAAAGTTTCGTTAAGCAACGTCACGCCTGGAATGGCGCTCAGGCGATCGGCCAGCCGTGACGCCGTGGCATGGTTGAGCGCGGCCAGCTTGATGAGGCCAGCCTCGCCCAGCAAGGTGAGGTGGATGTTGAAGGCGAGCGCGCACAGGCCGGAATTGGTGCAGATGTTGCTGGTCGCCTTCTCGCGGCGAATGTGCTGCTCGCGGGTCGACAAGGTCAGCACCCAGCCGCGCTTGCCGTCGACATCGACGGTCTGGCCGGTGAGGCGCCCCGGCATCTGGCGGATGAACTTGTCCCGGGTGGCGAACAGGCCGACATAGGGGCCGCCGAAGCTGAGCGGCACGCCGAGCGACTGGCCCTCCGCCGTCACGATGTCCGCACCCATCTCGCCGGGCGGCGTCACGAGGCCGAGGGACACGATCTCCGTCACCGCCACCACCAGCAGCGCGCCGGCATCGTGGCAGGCCTTGGCGAGCGCGCTTAAATCGTGGACATGGCCGAAGAAGCTCGGGTTCTGCACCACCACGCAGGAGGTCCTGGCGTCGATCAGCTTGGCGAGGTCTTCCGCGCCCTTGGCATCGGCCGACGCCGTGGCGACTTCGAAGCCGGTGAACTTGCCGTGGGTCTCGATCACCTCGCGATAGTGCGGATGGAGGCCGCCGGAGAGCACGGCGCGGCTGCGGCGCGTCACGCGGTTGGCCATCGTCACCGCTTCGCAGGTCGCGGTCGCGCCGTCGTACATCGAGGCGTTGGCGACATCCATGCCGGTGAGCATGGCAACCTGGGTCTGGAACTCGAACAGATACTGCAGCGTGCCCTGCGTCACCTCCGGCTGGTACGGCGTGTAGGAGGTGAGGAACTCGCCGCGCTGGATCAGGTGATCGACCGAGGCCGGGATGTGGTGGCGATAGGCGCCGGCGCCCAGAAAGCTCGGGCACGATCCGGCGCCGAGATTCTTCGCCGCCAGAGCGGTCATGTGGCGCTCGACCTCGAGCTCGCTCTTGAAGGGCGGCAGGTCGACCGGCTTGGTGAGGCGCACGTTCTGCGGCACGTCGCTATAGAGCGAATCGACCGACGGCGCGCCGACCGTCGCCAGCATGGCGCGGCGGTCGTCGTCGGTCAGGGGGAGATAGCGCATCAGTGCAGTCCCTCGACGAATTTCTTGTAGGCGGCCTCGTCCATCAGGCCGGCGAGCTGGCCCTTGTCGGCGATCTTGAGCTTGGCGAACCAGCCCTTGCCCTGGGCCTCCTCGTTGACGGTCGCCGGCGCGTCGGTGAGCGCGCTGTTGACCTCGACCACCTCGCCGGAAATGGGCGCGTAGACTTCGCTCGCGGCCTTCACGGATTCGACGGTCGCCATTTCCTTGCCCTGCTCGACCTTCTTGCCGACCTCGGGCAATTCGACGAACACCACGTCACCCAATTGCTCCTGCGCATAATGCGTGATGCCGACGGTCGCGGTGTCGCCGTCGATCTTCACCCACTCGTGGTCCTTGCTGTAGCGGACTTCGCTCATGTCCCTCTCCCCTGGTTAGCGATGGTAGCGGTGCGGCGTGAACGGCATGGCGGCGACCTTCGCCGGCAATGCCTTGCCCCGCACCATGAGTTGCAGCCTGGTGCCGATCGCGGCGAGATCGGCGCGCACGTAGCCCATGGCGACCGGCCCGCCGACCGTGGGGCCGAAGCCGCCGGAGGTGATCTCGCCGATCACTTCGCCATGCTCGTTGGCGATCTCGGTATGGGCGCGCGCCGGCGCCTTGCCGTCCGGCAGGATGCCGACGCGCTTGCGCGGCGCGCCTTCGGCCAGCTGGCGCTGCACGATGCCGGCGCCCGGGAAGCCGCCCTGCTCGCGCCGGCGCTTCTGGATCGCCCACACCAGGCTCGCCTCGACCGGCGTCGTGGTCTCGGTGATGTCGTTGCCGTAGAGGCAGAGGCCGGCTTCGAGGCGCAGCGAATCGCGCGCGCCCAATCCGATCGGCTTCACCTCCATGTCGCCCAGCAGCTTGCGCGCCAGATTGTCCGCCTCGCCGCCGGCGACGGAAATCTCGAAGCCGTCCTCGCCGGTGTAGCCGGAGCGCGTGACGAAGCACTCCATGCCGCCGACATTCAACGGCCGCCCGGTCATGAACTTCATCGCCGCGCTGTCGGGCGCGATCTTCTGCATCGCAGCGCCGGCGCGCGGCCCCTGCAGCGCCAACAATGCGCGATCGAACATCGGCTCGACCTCGCAGCGGTTGTTGAGGTTGGCCTGCAGGTGCGAGAGATCCTGATCCTTGCACGACGCGTTGACCACCATGATCAGGTGATCGCCGTCATCGCCCTTGCCGGCGCGCGTCACCATCAGGTCGTCGAGGATGCCGGCGGCATTGTTGGTGAAGAAGGAATAGCGCTGCTGGCCCGGTGCGAGACTTTGGAAATCAGCGGGGCACAGCCGCTCCAGCGCGCTCGCGACCTGCGCAAAGCTCTCGCCGCGCAGCCTGATCTGTCCCATGTGCGAGACGTCGAAGAGGCCTGCGCCGGTGCGCGTATGCTGGTGCTCGGTCAGGATCCCCATGGGATACTGCACCGGCATCTCGTAGCCGGCGAACGGCACCATCTTGCCGCCCAGCTCGACATGCAGATCGTAGAGAGGAGTTCGCTTCAGAGTCTCGGTCGATTCACTCGTGCCCAAAACAGCCTCCGGGTCGGGATCACGGTTCATTCCGCGACCTCACAACCCCCCTCTGTCTTAGAACCTGAGAGATTTACCGACTTCCGCTGCGTAGGATCGCCGCGGGAATGGGCTCTACTCCTTCGGTGGGAACCTGCCCAGGTGTGGGGCGGCCCGCTTTCCAGAGTTTTTAACCGATGCGGTCCTTTTGCCTGAGAGTTTCCGGGGGCGGTTGCTCCTTCGGCGCCGGCCGGCGGTCACTCTGGCCGCCGGACGATCTCTCCCGCGATCGGTCGAAACCGCGCGGAGCATCGCTCCCCGCAGGCTTGCCGTCAAGCGGCGAAATATCACTGAAATGCGACCGAAATTGCGTGTCGCAACACCTGCGAAGCGCCGAACCAACCGGCGAAATTGGGCGCACCCGAGTCGCAACATGGTGCAGCGCTCGTTGTTGGAAGCAGATGTTTCCACGACGTGCACGGAGGTGCATCCATGACCACGACAGGCTTGGACGTGTTCGACAAGACCATGCAGACCACCAACATCTGGCTGAAGGAAATCTGCGAAGAGCTCGGCCCGGACCGCCAGGTCGCGTGGCACGTGCTCGGCGCCGGCCTGCGCACGCTGCGCGACCGGCTGGAGCCCGACCTCGCGGCGCATCTCGGTGCTGAACTGCCGCTGGTGGTGCGCGGCGCCTATTACGACCGCTATCGCCCCTCGCAACAGCCGCGCCTCACGCGTTCGCGCGAGGAGTTCGTGAAGTGCATGGAGGACGACCTGCAGAACATCCGGCCGATCGATCCGGACCAGGCGTTGCGTTGCGTGTTCGGCGTGCTCAATCACCACATCCCGAAAGGCCAGGTCGACAAGGTGCGCGGCGCGCTTCCAGAAGAAGTGCGGGAGCTGTGGCCGGAGGGCGACGGGCAGGCACAGGGCGAGCAGCCGAAGCGGAAAGCGACGCGCGCGATGTAGCCAAGTCTCTCATTTGCTTGATGCCGTCCTCAGAATGGTGTCCGCCAGAAAGTTGTAGTCGCCGTCGAAGTGGTGGCCGCCCTTGGTCTTGATGATGGTGAACTTGGCGGCATCCAGGGTCGGGCACAGGCTGTCGGCGGCTTCGTCCTCGCCATAGAAGCACATCCGGTTGGCGACCGCGATCTTGTCGGCCTCGGGCTTGATCGGCAGGCCGTCGTGACTGCTCGAGAACAGCCAGTCCGAGACATGCACGGCGAGCCTGGCATCGTGCCCCGCACCCAGCATGGCGACGGTATTGATGCGGCTCTGCTGGTCGGCCGGCAGATTGTTGATCATGAAGGGCACCGCGTCGGCGCCGAGGGAGTAGCCGATGAGCGTGATGCTGGACGGCTGCCAGGCATCCTCGTACCAGCGCAGGATGCGGTCGAGGTCGCGCCCGGACTGCTCCGGAGACTTCTCCGACCAGAAATATTGCAGCGAGTTGAGGCCCACGACATTGACGCCGCTCTTGTTCATGGCGCCGCCGATGTCGCGGTCGATGCTGGCCCAGCCGCCATCGCCGGTGACGATGATGGCGAGCGGCCTGCCCTTCGGGTTGGGAAGGCCGTTCTCGACCAGCGGCAGGTCGGCGAGCGAATCGGGCTTGGGATTCACCGCGTCCTCCGCGGTCTTGCGATGGACGATGTGGTAGAAGGCGTCCTGGAATTGCGGCATCCAGTTTTTCTCGACCGAGAAGCCGTGGCCCACGTTCGGCAGCATCACGAGGCTGGCGTTGGCGATGCCGTCGACGAACGTCTTGGTGGCGTCAGCATCGCACACCTGGTCCACCTCGCCCTGGAATGCGATCCAGGGCGATGGCGTCGAAGGCGCCTTGCCATAAATGTAGGTGTTCTTGTGCTTCGGATCCTCGGTGCGGGTGAGGCCGGCGCCTTTGCACAGCGGCTTGGGCGACATGAGGTCCGGGCAGAAGCCGATGGAGATCGCCCCGGCGAAGGTGCTCGGCGGGCCTTGCACCAGTGCTCCGTAGGCCAGGGTGGCGCCGGAGGAATAGCCGATCAGCACCGGCTCGACATAGCGATCGTAGCCGTATTTCGCCTCGAGCGCCTGGCCGAGGCCTTGCAGGTCGCCGGCGCTGTAGGTGCAGGCGTTATCGGCCGAAGCGGTCTGCTTCAGGTAGTGCGTGATGTCGATGCCCGCGACCAGCGAATCCATGTCGGCCAGCGATTTTGCCATCTGCACCACGCCCTGGTTCCAGCCGCCGTCACCCGAGACGAACAGCACGACGTTCGCGGGCTTTGCGCTCTGCCGGTAGATATGCACGTCGCCGAACGCGCCGTAGGTGACGGTGTCGTCCTGGGCATGCGCGACGACCGAGGTGGCGCACGTCGCCAAGAGCAGCGCGGAGAGGGACCAGATTCGGCGGTTCATGGATTTTCCTTTTCGCTTCTAGCGAGTTCCTCGACCAGCTCGGTCAAGCGCCTGATCTCCTGTTCGCGCATCAGGTCCATCTTCTGATGCAACAGCTCGATCTCCAGCTCGGCCTTGAGATTGACGTCATAGTCCTGCTCAACCTTCCTGCGGTCGATGACGGCCTGCCGTTTCTGCGCCATCATGATGATCGGCGCCGCGTAGGCGGCCTGAAACGACAGCGCGAGATTGAGCAGGATGAACGGATAGGGATCCCAGGCCCTGCCGCCCGACGCATTGATCGCGATCCACAGGCAGAGGGCCAGTGTCTGCGCGACGATGAAGCTCCACGACCCCATCACCGCCGCCACCAGATCGGCGATCCGCTCGCCCAGCGTCAGGCCCTTCAGCGGCACGACCGAGCGCGCCGGCTTGCGTCGCCGCAGTCGCTGCAGGGTTTCCCGTTCCGGGAAGGCGTCTGTGCTCATGCTTGCGCACTCCTGGTTGGCCGGCGATCAGCCGCGTGATGGCGAGGAGGATGATGGGAACCGACAGGCCCGGCGGCGAAGCGAGGTAGCGCGGTCGCCAGTCCGGGTCGAACTTCGCCTTGTACTGATAGAGGCCTTCGAAATTGTAGAACTCCTCGCCCAGGTCGAAGACCGCGGTGCCGATCTTGTGCCAGAGCGACGCGAGGGGATGCCGCTCCAGGCCGGACAGCGGCGCGACGCCCAGGTTGAACCACCGATAGCCCTGCGCCCGGCCCCACAGCATGAGCTCCGCGAACAGCAGATCCATCACGCCGCGCGGCGCCGCCGGGTCGTAGCGCATCAGGTCGATCGAGACTTCTTCGCGGCTCTCGACCTCCCACAGGTTGGCGAACGCCATGATGGTTCCGTCGGACGCGGTAGCGACCGCGATGCGAGTGCGCGCGATATAGGCCTCGTCGAAATAGCCCAGCGAGAAGCCCTTCTCATGCGTGTTCTTGTGCGTGAGCCAGAGATCGGAGATCTGGCGCAACCTCGGCATCACGACGGCGATTTCGGCGGGGCCGAGCACCTTCACGGAGAATCCCTGCTTCATGAGCTTGTTGCGGGCATGACGCAGGCTCTCTCGCTTCTTGCCTTCGAGGCCGAAGTCCGGCAGTGCGACGCACGCTTCCTGTCCCAGCTTCAGGAACGCGAGGCCGAGATCGAGATAGACCGGCAAATGCCGCTCCCCAACCTGGTAGAACACGGCCTTTGCGCCGTAGCGGTCGGCCTCTTCGCGGAACCGCCACAGCAAGGCTTCGAAAGAGCATTCGCGTCCGACTGGGTCGCCCATCGCGATCCAGTAGTTCGCCGTTGCGACATAGGAGATGAACGCCTTGCGGTCGTCGGACCAGAACAACGCCTTGTCGCCGAGCAGGGCCAGGAAGCCTTGGGTCTCCGACGCATGCCGGATGACGGGCAGCGCCTGGTCCAGTTCCTCTGGCGCGCTGGTCGACAGCGCCCCCGGCCGGCGCACGCCGAGCAGGTGACGGATCAACATCGCGATCACGGGAACGGCGATGGCAACTAGGGAGCGCAGGAAGCGCGAGGTGTCGTTCCTGTAGGAGAACTGCCACCAGAGCTCATGGGAGTATTCGACGTGCTTGTACGAGAAGAAGCCGAGCCAGGTGGTGCCGGCGATGACGACTGCGATCATGATCAGCCAGGAGGGGCCGAGCGGCTCCTGGAGCAGCGATGACTTGCGATAGAAGTGCCGGCGCGAGGCAAAGATCGCGCCGAACATCCCGGCGAGGACCAGCGCCTCCTGCCAATCCAGCCCCTTGAGCAGCGAGGCGACGACGCCGACCGCCAGCAGGATGAGCGCGCCGTACCAGGCGGCGTCGATCCGCTGCAGCACCGCGCGGGCGAGGAACAGCAGCAGCACCCCGACCAGCGACCCGGTGAGGTGCGAGAATTCGACCAGCGGGAGGGGAATGAAGCTGCGCAGCCAGTGAATGTTGCCGGGCAGTGCCGGCGTGGCGCCGGAGACCAGCAGCATCCCGCCGGTCAGGAACAGCAGCAGCGAGAAGACCTGGGGCACCGTCGCGGGCACCAGGCGCGAGGCGACGCGGCCGACCTTGGCGAAATGTGCACGGTGGGCATAGAGGTCGTGCGCGATCAGCAGCGCGCCCGCGCTCGCCAGCGGAATGAAGTAGTAGATCACACGGTAGAGCACGAGGCCGGCGACGATGGTCGGATGCGAGGCGCCGAACATCGGCGCCGTCAGCCACAGGAACGCGCCTTCGAACACGCCGAGACCGCCCGGCACCTGCGAGATCACGCTCAGCAGGAGGGCAATGGCATAGGCGGCGAGGAACGCGGGGAAGCTCAAGCCCGGCACCTCCTTAAGGAATACCCAGAGCACCAGAGATGCGGCGACGAGGTCGAGGATCGATACGATCGTCTGGCCGAGCGCCAGCGCCGGCGATGGCAGCGCGATCTCCATGCCCTTGATCCTGAGCGGCCCGCGCCAGCCGAGGACCGCGCCCCAATAAGCGACCAGCGCGGCCAGGCTGCCGCCCAGCATCAGGTCGTAGACGCCGAGATGGCCGAGGACGTTCCGCTCCATGGCCGGCGCCAGGAGAATGGCGCCGGTGCCGAGCGTGACCACCCCGACGACGAAGGTAAGCGCCAGGAACAGGGACATCCTGGCGATGTCGCGGGCCGGCACGCCGGCATCGCTGTAGAAGCGGTAGCGCACCGAGCCGCCGGACGCCCAGGCATGGCCGGTGTTGTTGCTGATGCCATAGCCGATGAAGGAGGTGAGCAGGACGCGCCGGAGCGGCACGTGGTGGCCGGTGAAGCGGAGCGCCAGCAGGTCATAGCCGGCGAGAATCGTGTAGTTGATGGCGGTCAGAAGAATCGCGATCGCAACCAGATGCCAGGGCACGCTGCGCCAGCTGTGCGACAGCTCGGCGAACGCGTGGTCCTTCAACTCATGCTGGACCACCACCAGCGCCACCGCGAACAGCAACGCTGGCGACCAGCGCAACAGCCGCTCGAACCAGCCGGCGAACCGCGCGCTCAGTCCGCGCGCCGCCCCGGTTTCTTCGGCGACGAATCCCGCGATCGTGCTGACGGCAGACGAGTTATGGGTTTTTGTCACCTTGGCCTCCATCCCATTGGTAGTCCCGCGCGGCTAGGCTGGGATGAAGGATGGACGGCGACTGTAAGCCGCCGATGTCGGCAGGGTGAAGATTTGTAACGGAGTGCGACTGGCGCTTGGCCGCACCGGCTCCGCTAAAAGCCGCGTTCTTTCAGGTAGGCGAGCTCATTGACCACGCTCCTCTGCGCCTGCTCGAAGCGTCATCGGCATCCAGGACAAGAAGCTGAATTCCTGGCGCCGATAGTGCGTGCTTACCGTGCCGACAACGATCCCAGGATCATTGGCGGTACGAGCGAAGACAGATCGAATCGGAAACTGACATGAAGCACATCCGCTTCGGTCAGCCCATGGCTCCGACGATCGACCCGAGTAACAGGCGCCGGTCCACGGGTCCTAGGTGCGCTACCGCGGATTCCTGCGGTTGTAGGCAATCTCCTGCTCGGTCAGCATGAAGCCGATATAGATGCGGTAGTAGTCGCCGTTCTCGCCCTGCTTCAGGGGGATGCGGGGCTGGATCTCCTCGATGACGATAGCCTGGGTGGCGTTGTTCTCGAACGCGATCTCGCTGTCGAACACTTCGCGCGCGATGATCTGGCCGCCCGGCCCGCCGATGCCGACGAAGTAGTCGAACCTGGCGACGCCCTCGCGCTCCTTCGGCCCGCGCTGGGCCAGGAACTTCACCTGGATGTCGTAGACGATCGCCCGCTTGCCGTCGTCATCCTCGTAGATGCAGTTCTTGGCCGGGCGCACCTCGTCGATCTTGGCCTCGTACAGGGTGTCCGACAGGTCCTGGCTCTCGCCCTGGAACTTGGTCATATAGCTGACTTCGCGCACCGCGCCGACGAACGGGCACGGATAGGAGGCGATATCCTCGGTGGTGGCGCAGGAGGCGGTGGCGAGCAGGGCCATCGCCCCAGCCAGGATGCCGATGGCGCGCCGCGCGCGTCCGGCGGAAATGGCGGAGGTGTGCATCAGTCGATCCGTTGCTGGTAAAGGCCGGCCGAGATCATGGCAGCTTGGAATGGGTTCCGTCGCAGAACGGCTTGCCACCCGAATGCTTGCAGCCGCAGAAGAACACGGTCTTGGTCTCCGTCGCGTCATATTGGATGGGAGAGAATTCGCTGCCCTTGTGGGAGCCGTCGCAGAACGGCTGCCGCTTGCTGCGGCCGCAGGCGCACCACCAATAGGTCTTGCCCTGGGTCACGTCGAAGCGGAAAGGCGACCGTTGCGCGATGGTCGGTTCGGCCATGGAAAATCCCCAATGACGGCGCAATTCGGTCGCGCCGCACATGTACTTGAGGAGTCTAGCGGAATGCCCCGCGCCGGCACAAGGAGGATGCGCCGCATGGACGCCTCATGGCTGCCTCGCTATATCGGAAATGGCGGTTGCCCAGCGAACGGAAATGGGTCTAATGGACACCGGAAATCGACTGGATGGACCATGCCCAAAGATGCCCTGACCCTCCTGCTGGCGGCGCCGCGCGGCTTCTGCGCCGGTGTGGACCGCGCCATCCAGATCGTGGAGCGCGCCCTGGAACGCTATGGCGCGCCGGTCTATGTCCGGCATGAGATTGTCCACAACCGGCACGTGGTCGAGGAGCTGGAGCGCAAGGGCGCGATCTTCGTCGAGGACCTGGAGGAGATTCCCGGGCAGTTCCCGGTGGTGTTCTCGGCCCACGGCGTGCCCAAGTCGGTGCCGGAAGACGCCGAGCGGCGCAAGCTGCTCTATCTCGATGCCACCTGCCCGCTGGTCAGCAAGGTGCACCGCGAGGCCGAGGTGCATTTCGCCGCCGGCCGCCACATCATCCTGATCGGCCATGCCGGCCATCCCGAAGTGATCGGCACCATCGGGCAGCTGCCGCCGGGCGCCGTCACGCTGGTGGAGACCTCGGACGACGCCGAGGAAGTCGCGCCACCCAGCGATCGCCTCGCCTACATCACGCAAACCACGCTCTCGATCGACGACACCATCGGCATCATCGAGGTGCTGCGCCGGCGCTTTCCCAAAATCCACGGGCCGCGCAAGGAAGACATCTGCTACGCCACCACCAACCGCCAGGCCGCGGTCAAGGTGATCGCGCCCAGGTCCGACCTCGTGCTGGTGATCGGCGCGCCCAACTCCTCCAACTCGCAGCGATTGGTGGAAGTGGCGCGCGGCGCCGGCTGCCCCAGGGCATACCTGGTGCAGAAGGCGGCGGAGATCGACTGGAGCTGGTTCGCGGGCGTGAAGACCGTCGGCATCACCGCCGGCGCCTCAGCGCCCGAGGTGCTG
>DATFDU010000219.1:0-5653 GCA_035251915.1 Dongiaceae bacterium
ACGATGATGGGACTGCTGCACTGGGTCATCGCGATCCGGCCTCGGCGGCGCTGGCGATTGGCCCTGGTTCGTGACGAAGAGGCTATCCGCGCGATGGAATAGCGACGCGGCTCAGATCGCCCGCGTCGCGTCCTCGAGCCATTTCGCGGTTTTGGCGTCCACCAGCGGCGTGATCGTCTCGCGCACGCGCTTGTGGTAGGCGTTGAGCCACGCCACCTCGTCGGCCGTGAGCAATGCGCGGTCGACCGCGTTCAAGTCGATCGGCGCCAGGGTCAGCGTTTCGAAGCACAGCATGCCGGGATGCTGCTTGTCCTCGATCACGGTCACCAGGTTCTCGATCCGGATGCCGTATTCGCCGTCCTTGTAGTAGCCGGGCTCGTTGGAGACGATCATGCCGACGTCCAGCGGCACCCGGTTCGGCATCTTGGAGATGCGCTGCGGCCCCTCGTGCACCGAGAGGTACGAGCCGACGCCGTGGCCTGTCCCGTGGTCGTAGTCGAGCCCGACCTCCCACAGCGGCCGGCGCGCGATCGAATCGAGCGCGCTGCCGGTGGTGCCGCGCGGGAAGCGCGTGGTGGCGAGCGCGATGTGGCCCTTGAGCACGCGGGTAAAGCGGTCCTTCATCTCGGCGCTCACTGCGCCGACCGCGACGGTGCGCGTGATGTCGGTGGTGCCGTCGAGATACTGGCCGCCGGAATCCACCAGGTAGAGCCAGTTGACCGGGATCGGCTTGTTGCTCTGCTCCGTCACCTTGTAGTGGCAGATGGCGCCGTTCGCCCCCGCCGCCGAGATGGTGTCGAACGAGAAATCGCGGAACAGGTCATTGCGCCGGCGGAACGATGCGAGCTTCTCCGCCGCGGCGATCTCGTCGAGCCGGCCCTTCGGCGCCTCGATCGAGAGCCAGTGCAGGAACTGCGAGACCGCGGCGCCGTCGCGCCGGTGCGCGGCGCGCGAGCCCTCGACCTCGACCGGGTTTTTGCACGCCTTGGGCAGTGCGCACGGGTCTTCGCCGACCGCGGGCTTGGCGCCGGCCGCCTTGAGGCGGTCGTAGATCGCGACCCCCGCCGTCATCGCATCGACGACGACGGTGGCGCCGGACTTGCCGAGCGCGTCGAGCGCGGGCAGGAAGCCGGCCTTCGGCTGCACCGCGACCTCGTTGCCGAGATGGGCGCGGGCTTCCGCCGTCAGCTTGCGCGGGTCGATGAAGAGGTCGACCTTGCCCTCCTTGTCGATCACGGCATAGCCGAGCGCGAACGGCGTGCGCGGCACGTCGCCGCCGCGGATGTTGAGCAGCCAGGCGAGCGAATCGGGCGCCGAGATCACCGCGGCGTCCTGGCCCTTCTCCTTGAGCTTCTTCGCGATCAGCGCGCGCTTCTCGGCGGCGCTCATGCCGGCATGCTGGGTCGCCTGCGGCCAGATCGGCGCGATCGGCTCCGGCGGCTGGTCGGTCCAGGCGGCGTCCAGTGGGTTGCGGTCGACCGCCTTCAGCTCGGCACCGGCCTTGCGCGCGGCCTCGCGGTAGCGCTGCGCTGCGTCGGGCGTGGTCAGCCAGGGATCGAAGCCCAGCACCTCGCCCGCCTTGAGGTTGGCGGCGATCCAGGCCTCCGGCGGCTCATTGATCAGGTGCCGGATCTCGAACAGCTGGGCGTCGACCTGCTCGCGCACCTGGATGGTGTAGCGGCCGTCGACGAAGATCGCGGCCTTGTCCTGGAGCACGATGGCAAGGCCGGCCGAGCCGGTGAAGTTGGCGATCCAGGCCAGCCGCTCGGCCCGCTTGGGGACGTATTCGCCCTGGTGCTCGTCGGCCCTGGGGACCAGGAATCCGGCCAGACCCTGGTTCGCAAGCTCTTTTCGCAGTGCAGCAAGACGGGTCGCGATCGGCGGACGTACCTGTCTTTTGACATCCTCCGCCCGGCTCGCCAAAGCGGCGCTCAGATCGCGCCTGGTGACCTCGTCCGCGCCCGGTGCGACCAGGGCGATCCAGTCGTCCGGACGCTCCCCGTCGGGCGCCGCGATACTGCCGTCCAGGAACTGCTCAAATTCCATTAAACTCATGTTAGTTTTGAGCTTTTGGTGCGCCGAGGCGATCTGCTGCGAGCCCGTTGCTTGTTCGTTCATGCCGTTGCCTTCTTTCCGCCGGATAGGCGTCCCAAAACCACCGTATCGGGGGTCACAAATGTTCCATAAGCCATGCAAAGTTAACGACAATTAGGGATTTCATATGCGCCCTCTGCATTACTGCAATGCAGCACAGACCCCTCCCAAACCAACCTCTTAATCTCTACATTATCACTCGTGATTGCCGGGCAATACGGCCCGGCCGAACCAACCGGATGACTAGGATCATGTATCGGACGATTGCAAATGAGAAGGTGGCGCTTGGCCGCGCGGAGATGCCGGAAGCGACTGCCCGTAAGACCGGCTTCGGCGCCCTCGCGGTGTTCGCCAAGCATGCCATCAATGCGGTGCGCCACACCTTGGAGCGCACCTCGATCGCGCGCCAGCTGGCCGCGCTGAACGACCGCGAGCTGGCCGACATCGGCCTCAACCGGGGCGACATCGCGGCGGTGGCCGAGCGGAGCGTGACCGCTCCCAAGGCGCCCAGCCTGACCGTCGCGTTCGGCGAGATGGTCCATGACCTGGTGATCGCGCCGGTCGTCCTGTGGAACAAGCGCCGCGCCGCCTACAGCGCCCTCAACGCGCTCGACAACCGGATGCTCGCCGACATCGGCGTCGCCCGGGCGGAGATCGCGGAAGTGGTGAAGGGCATGCACAAGTCGGTGTCCTATCCGGCGGTGTCGCTGGACCTGGTGGCGCCGATCGCGGCCTGGAACCGCGCGCGGCAGACCGCCAACCAGCTCTACAAGCTGGAAGACCGCATGCTGCACGACATCGGCGTGGTCCGCGGCGAGATCGACTGGGTTGCCAGCGAAGTCGCCCACAAGGCGGCCGCCAACCGCAACCAGCCGACCGGCCACAATCCGCGCGCGGCCTGACACGAGATCTGCTCGAACGTCCCGTTTGCGATTGCGGGACGCCTCACGACCTAACCGGCGGTTCGCGTCAGCGGCCGCCGGTTTTTCTTCGCTGCACGCGCAGGTCCGCCAGGCGCGCGAATTCCGCCTTCAATCGCGGCACGGCGAAGTCCACGAACGCGCGCACCTTCGGCACGGCCAGGCGCCCTTCCGGCGTGACGATGTGCACCGGCAGGGCCGGCGATTCCGCTTCCGGCAGCACCACGACCAGCTTGCCGGAGCGCACCTCGTCCGCGACCTGGTACGAGAACAGGCGGGTGAGGCCGTTGCCTTCGACGGCCGAGCCGACGGCGGCCTCGACCGTGTTGACGATCAGGCGCGGCGCAATCGGCACCTGCTGCATGTCGACGGATTCGTCGGTCGGCACGAAGCTCCAGCTGTCCAGCCCGAACGTCATCAATGCGACGATCTGGTGCGCGCTGAAATCCGCCGGCTGGCGGATCGGTGGCTTGCTCGCAAGATAGGTTGGCGCGGCGCAGATCACCTGCCGCACCTCGCCGATGCGAATCGCGATCAGGCTCGAATCCGGCAGATGCCCGATGCGCAGGGCGACGTCCTGCCCCTCCTCGACCATATTGAGCTTGCGATCGAGCAGCAGCAGGCGCGCCGTCACCGCCGGATAAGCGTCGAGATAGTCGTCGAGGATCGGCCGCAGGATGATGGCGCCGCTGGCGACCGGCCCGGTGATGTTGAGGACGCCGCGCGGCGCCGCGCTTTCGCCCGCCGCCAGCATGTCGGCTTCCTCCAAGTCGGTGAGCACGCGCCGGCAGGCGGCGGCGTAGCGCTCGCCCGCCTCGCTCAGTTTGATGGTGCGGGTGGTGCGGTGCAGGAGCGGCGTGCCGACGTAGTTCTCCAGGAACGCGATCGCGCGCGATACCGCCGCCGGTGATTTCCGGAGCCGCCGTCCGGCACCGGCCAGGCTGCCGGCGTCCAGCGCGGTCACGAACACCCGCATGGCGTCGATCCGGTCCATTATCCCTATCCGCGCAATAGTGCGTTCCAACTGTCGCGTATTCTGCCGAACAGCGCAAGAAACTATCTTTGCCTTCAGTCAAACCGTTTGAAAGGCAGGCAGTCATGAGCACGGAACGCAAAGTCGCCATTGTCACCGGCGCATCGCAGGGCATCGGAGCCGCGCTGGTCGACGGCTTCCTGGCCAAGGGCTATCGCGTGATCGCCAACTCCCGCTCGATCAAGCCGAGCGACAGGGCGGACCTGGTGACGGTCGCCGGCGATATCGCCGATCCGCAGGTTGCGAAGCGCGTGGTCGCCACCGCGATCGAGCGCTTCGGCCGCGTCGACACCCTGGTCAACAACGCCGGCATCTTCGTCGCCAAGCCGTTCATCGAATACACCGCGGAGGATTTCGCCACCGTGATGGCGATCAATGTGGCCGGCTTCTTCCATGTCTCGCAGCAGGCCGCGGCGCGCATGCTGTCGCAGCGCTCCGGCCACATCGTCAACGTCACCACCAGCCTGGTCGATCAGCCGATCGCCGGCGTGCCCGCTGCGATGGCGTCGCTGACCAAGGGCGGCCTGGACGCGGTCACGCGCGGCCTGGCGATCGAATATGCCGACAAGGGCATCCGCGTGAACGCCGTCTCGCCGGGCATCATCAAGACCCCGATGCACAAGCCGGAGACGCACGACTTCCTGGCCAAGCTGCATCCGATGCAGCGGATGGGCGAGGTCAAGGAGATCGTCGACGCCGTGCTGTATCTGGACGGCGCCGGCTTCGTCACCGGCGAAGTGCTGCGGGTCGACGGCGGCCAGCACGCCGGTCGCTGGTGATTTCAAACCGAGAGGAGAGCGACATGCCGTACGTGAACATCAAGGTGACGCGCGAGGGCACCTCGCCCGACAAGCCGGGCGTCACCCCGGAGCAAAAGGCGGAACTGATCAAGGGCGTCAGCGAGCTACTGCTCAAGGTGCTGAACAAGCCGATGGACTGGACCTTCGTCGTGATCAACGAGGTCGACAAGGAGGACTGGGGCGTCGGCGGCCTGCCGGTCGAGGCATGGCGCCAGAAGAATGCGGCCAAGCGTTAGCCGCATGAGGGAGGTCGGTGATGAACAGCCGGCATGATCGTCGCATGCTGGACGTGTTCGGCATCGACCTCCCCATTCTCCAGACGCCGAGCTGAGGCATCGCCCTTCACTGAGTCGCGCTGATATAGGCCTCCAGCACCTCGGGGCAGAGACGCTGCGCCTCCTCGGCCATGCGCGCCTGTGCATCCGAATCATTGGCCATCAGTTTGTAGTGGATCGCGAGCGGGTCAGTCTCCGCGGTGCCCGCGGCAACCGCCCGATCGAGCTTGGCCAGATCCTCGGCCGGAATGTTCGCCGCGACGAACGCATCGACCAGACAGCTCAGGACTTCCAGCTCGACCTCATCGAGGACCCTGGGATCGTTGCGCTCCGCGACTCTGGCGGGCAGCCTTTCCTTCAACAGTTCCACGTAGGTGTTCGCCGCTACGGAATGCTCGCTCGGCGCCACCAGCATGAGCACCAGGCCTGCGACGAACCCGCAGTTTCGCAGCATGCTCAAGACTTTGTCTTGCCGGCTTGGTGGACCTTCCGCCTGCCCTTGCGCAGCACCAACACGGACCAGTCGCCGAG
>DATFDU010000220.1:0-4482 GCA_035251915.1 Dongiaceae bacterium
GTCCATCCCGCTTGACATTTTTTCCGTCAGGCCCATCTTTGTCTTCATGAGCAATCCGAGCGCATCGCACCCGAAAAGCGGCAGGGACATCCTGATGGTGGGCATCTAGCCCCCGGCTCGGCATTCGTGCGCCCCCGAGCCTGGGGGCGGTTTCCCGTCACGGCATCATCTGCCCCTCTCGGGGTGATGGCATCGGCGCAAAATCTCGAGGAGGAAAACAAGAGCACCGTCTCGATGGAGACGGAGCAAGGAGAGTCCATGGAAAAGCAATCGCACGACCACAATACGCAGCGCCTGCCCGAGATCGTGGTGGGCGGCACCGATCACGCACGCCTGACCACCCTCGCCAATGCGGCGCTGGATACAGTGCCCGACACGGCGGAAGAGCTGCTGTCGGAGCTGGATCGCGCGCGGGTGGTGGCCGACGAGGCGGTGCCGCAGGACGTGGTGCGCATGGGCTCGATGGTGGAATTCGAGTCCGAGGGCGATCGCAAGCGCGTGACACTGGTGTTCCCGCCGGATGCGGACATCTCGGCCGGCAAGGTCTCGGTTCTGACGCCGGTCGGCGCCGCGCTCATCGGCCTGGCCGTGGGCGAGTCCATCACCTGGATTGCGCGCGACGGCACCAGCCACGCGCTGACCATCCGCTCGGTTGAGCAACCCAAGTAGGAACGGCGGCTCAGCTGGCGGAGAATTCCGGCCAGTCGAGCCGCGCCAGCCTGGCCGCAAAGGCCGGCTGGTCCGGCACCACGACCCCGAACAGATCCTTGAGCACGGCCGAGAGCTCCGCGGCGCTGGTCAGCACGCGCTGCTGGTTTTCTCCATCCATGCGGTGCATCGAGAGTCGGTTGTTGCGCAGGCCATAGCGCCCGTCGGCGGTCGCGCGCGCGGCGATCAGCGACGTGACGAAATGCGAGGTCGGCCAGGTCGAGACATAGTGATTGGCGACCTGGTAATCGACCGGCGCCTGCTCCTGCAGATCGAACAGATAGAACGACGTCCACTCGCCCTTCAGCTGGCATTGCAGCGTGAAGTGGCCGCCGTTCTCCACCAGGCGGAAGGATTCGTGCGGCGTCTTCTGTTCGAGGTCCGGCACCAGGCGCAGCGGCGCCGTCGGGCTGCTGCCGAATCCGACATCGGCGAGGTAGTGGCCTTCCTCCAGCGCGACGCGCAACACCATGTGGCTGCGTGGCTGGATGGTGTCCGGCGGACTGTTCCACACCACGCGTGCCGCCAGGCACCGGACGCTGAACCCCAGGGCGCGCAGCACATGCAGCAGCACGCCGTTATGCTCAAAGCAGTAGCCGCCACGCCGCGAGCGAATCAGCTTCTGCTGCAGGGACTCGATGTCGAGCCGCACCGGCAGACCCAGCAGCGGGTTCAAATTCTCGAACGCGATCGCCTGTGGGTGCAGCAGCTGGATCGCGCGCAAGGTCTCCAGCGTCGGCGTGCGCGGCCCATCATAGCCGATGCGGGCGAAATAGGCGGAAAGGTCGAAGCCGAACTCCGTGGTCATGTCTCTATCCCGAGGCGGACATGGCAAAGTGCCATGTCGTCCTTATAGCGGCGCATGGGCGCTTCGATAAATCCCTATTGCGAACCGGTAGGGCCTTGGTCGGCCTACTTGAGGCGGCGCCGCGGCGGCGCGTGGACGAAATGGCGCGCAACGTCGCCCGGGTGCGCGACATAGAGCGGGCCCCAGGACGGGTTGGAGTCGTGCATCTTCTTGAGAGCCTTCAGCATCCATTTGAAGGTGCTCTTCACATCTTTCTTGCCGGCCAGCGCCGTAAGAGTCGCCGCCGCGACCACATGGGCGGCATAGATGCCATCCTCCCGGCTGCCGCCGGCAGGAGCATTCTCCAGCAGCTTCGCCTGGAGTTCCCGCACGATGTCCTCATCGTGGTCGCGCCAGTTCTGGATCTCGATCAGCGCGTGATGATTGAGCGCCGCCATGCGCGCGGTCGCTATCGTGCTGGCGACGATCTCGCAGGAGCGCATGGCGCGATCGCGTGAAACCGAGATGTCACCAATCTTGATCTCGTCCACGTCCTTCTTGGTCTCGTCCTCGATCACCTTCGCCCAGTCGGTTGCGCCCGCGAAGCTCAGCATCCGCACCGTCGAAGCGGCGACGAATCCGCGCAGGATGTCGGCCGGGTGCATGTCCGTCGGATCGCCGAAATTGCTCAGCTTGGGCTTGTCGGTGGTGGCGTTCCAACCGCGGAAATAGACGACCATGCCGATCGCGGCGGCCGGTCCCATATTCAGGATGCCCATCACGTCCGACGCAGTCTCGTCGATGCGCTGCGACCAGTATTCGTCGAGGCCTCCGCCGATCCTGGCCGCGCGCAGCGCCGCGAGCACCTTGCTGGCATATTCCTCCTCGAGATGCTCGTCGGCGTGCAGGATGTCGTGCCCCGCCGTCTCGTGCGACAGCAGCGTCCAGCCCAGCAGGCCGCGCTCGGCGTTCGCCGGCGGCAGGCTGACCACGGCGGCCTCGAAGTCGAAGGTGCCTTCGGTGGCATCGACCGGCCAGGTATAAGGCCCGGAATCCGGATCGCCCCACTTGACCAGCGGAGCCAGCACGGTGTGATCCGGCTGCTTGATTCCCGCGCGATCCTCGGCGCTGAGGAAACCGTCATAGAGGTCGCTCGCGACCTCTTCGAAGGCATCGGTGGCGTCGGCCAGCTTGAAACCATCACGGTTCTGCAGGATCGACTGCGCGATGTCGAACATCAGGCCGGCTTCGCCCTCGAGCTTCGGATCGCCCTTGACCGTGCGGCGGAATCCCCACGCGCCGCGCTTCTGCAGCTCGGCTAGGAACGGGTCCGCGCAACACTCCTGATAGAGCGGCGGAAGGCTGCGCTTTGCGGCCTTGAGCTGGCGCATGAGCCGCTTGTAATCCTTGATGTTGCGCGGGCCGGGGGTCCTGTCGGCGACGGCGAGGCGCGAATCCCGGATGCAGGCGGCCATGCCCGTAAGGTTCGGCTTCTCGGCCTTCCGGCGCTTCAAGGCCTCAAGCGCGGCTTGAGCCGTGCGGCTCGTCCGCATGCCGGAGAGGCGCGCCATCCGGCGCTCGTTGGGATCGTCGCCGACGAACATGCATTCTTCGGGACTGAATCCGGCCTGGGCGGCCGCCAGCCGAAAGATCGCCGGCGTCGACTTGTCGATGGGGAGGTCGCCCGACAGCAGCACATGATTTCTCGCAAAGAACCGCGACAACTTGACCTCGGCCAGCTTCTTTCGGACAAGGACCGGCTTGTCCGGCCCGGTGTTCGAGATGACGCCGAGGACGAGTCCGCGCCTCTTCATCTGCTGCAAGACGCCGAGCGCGCCGTCCATGGGCTCCAGTCTCTTGAGCCTGCCGTCCGGGTAGCACTCCTGTTCGACCAGCGTCGCGCCGAGATCGAAGAACACCGCTGAGATCGCAGACCGAATGGCCATGATGGTATGCTTCCTCTCTGCGCACACTCGCGCACATCCGCCTGTTCTCGCATCGAACGGCGGAAAGCGTGCTCCCCGCGCGCCCCTTGTAACGGCGCCCGAAAACCTATCACCGCGTTCGTATTCGTGAAAAGGTTGTGGTCCCGTCACACGGCGGATATCGCCGGCATCACGTGCGATCGGAAGTCTGAGAAAACTTGCGAGATTTGGAGCGGGCGAAGGGATTCGAACCCTCGACCCCAACCTTGGCAAGGTTGTGCTCTACCCCTGAGCTACGCCCGCGCTCCGTCGGTGGGCGGCGCGCATCATAGCGATCAGCGACGCATTTGCAAGCCTCCTATTTCAAGTCCTTTCAAGGGCTTGGGCGCAGAATCGACACCTCACGCCGGCGATGGGGCTGGCATTCGGCGGCGTCCTTCGGTATCTCAGCGCCTCGGTTTGCCGAAGGAAAGTGCCGCCCCGTCATGTCCCAGTCCGCCGCTGCGCCCACCGCCGAAACACCCCGCCTCCCCACCTCGCCTCAGCAATTGCTGGCGCGGCTGCAGGCGCTCGGCATCGCCCACCAGAACCATGAGCATGCGGCGGTGTTCACGGTGGAAGAGGCCAAGGCGCTGCGCGGCGCGTTGACCGGCGGGCACATCAAGAACCTGTTCCTTCGCAACAAGAAGGAGGAGATGTGGCTGGTGGTGGCCGAGGAGGACAAGCGCATCGACTTGAAGGCGCTGGGCGAGAAGCTGGGCGCGGGCAAGCTCTCCTTCGGGTCGCCGGACCGGCTGCTGCGATACCTCGGGGTCTTGCCGGGCGCCGTCACGCCGTTCGGCATCATCAACGACGCAGACCGCAAGGTGAAGGTGGTGCTGGACCGCGACCTGATGGGCTTCAATCCCGTGAATGCCCATCCGCTGGTCAATACCATGACGACCGCGCTCTCGCCCCAGGACCTGGTGAGGTTCCTGACGGCGGAGGGCCATGAGCCGCAGGTCATCGACCTCTGAAGTCAGAAGTCGGAAGTCAGAAATACCAAGCCTTTACTGACTTCTG
>DATFDU010000221.1:0-11722 GCA_035251915.1 Dongiaceae bacterium
CGGCCTATTTCCTGGCTGCGGAAAAGGAATTCGGCGGCAGCATCGCCGTGGTTGAGCGCGATCCGACCTACACCGAAGCGGCCACGCCGCGCTCCGCCGGCGGCATCCGCCAGCAATTCTCGACGCCGGAGAACGTGCTGATCTCCGCGTTCGGCGCGTCCTTCATCAAGTCTGCGGCGGAGCACCTGACGGTCGGCGGCGAGACGCCCAACCTGCAGTTCCATGAAGGCGGCTATCTATTCCTGGCGACCGGCGCCGGCCTCCAGACCCTGATCGCGAACCAGCAGCTGCAGCACCAGCTCGGCGCCGAAACCCAGCTGCTCAGCACCAAGGATCTCGCGGGCCATTTCCCGTGGCTGAATTGCAGCGACCTCGCCGGCGGCAGCTTCGGGCCGCGCAACGAAGGCTGGCTCGATCCCTACTCCCTGCTGCAGGCGTTCCGGCGCAAGGCCCGCTCGCTCGGCGTCACCTACCTCCAGGACGAGGTGGGCGGCATCGACATTTCGCACAACCGGGTGACCTCGGTCTCTCTCCGCTCGGGGGAAAAGATCGAGTGCGGGGCGGTCATCAACTGCGCCGGCATCAACGCCTGGCGCATCGCGGCGTGGATCGGGCTCGACCTGCCGGTGCGCCCGCGCAAGCGCCTGGTCTACGTCATCGATTGCCGCGAAGAGCTGACCGACGTGCCGCTGACCATCGATCCGACCGGCGTGTGGTTCCGGCCGGAGGGCGCGAACTACATCTGCGGCGTGTCGCCGGAGGAAGGTAACGATCCCGACAGCATCGACTTCGAGCTCGACTACAGCCTGTTCGAAGAGCTGATCTGGCCGACCCTCGCCAACCGCGTGCCGGCGTTCGAGGCCATCAAGCTGATCCGCGCCTGGGCCGGGCACTACGACTACAACGTGCTCGACCAGAACGTCATCATCGGCCCGGCGCCGCACGTGCCGAACTTCCTGATGGCGAACGGGTTCTCGGGGCACGGCCTGCAGCAATCGCCGGCGATCGGCCGCGCGCTCAGCGAGCTCGTCACTTTCGGCAATTACCGCACGCTCGATCTGCGCCGCTTCGGCTATGATCGGGTGCTGAACGGCCAGGCGATCCGCGAGGCCAATGTCGTTTGAGTGAAGGGAGACGGATATGGCGAACCATACTGCGCTGGTCTCCATCCTGTGCGAGGACCGACCCGGCCTGATCGCCGACGTCACCGGGCGGCTGTACGATCTCGGCATCAATCTCGGCGACACCACCTTCGCGGTGCTGGGCGGCGGCGCGAAGCTGACGCTGGTGGCGAAGCTGCCGTCGGACGTCACGATCCCGGATGTCGAGGAAGAGCTGCGCGCCATGCCGGTGCTGCGCGGCGCGGACCTCGAGGTCGCGCCCTTCGCCTATCGCGAGACCCACGATCAATCCGCCCACATCACGCACCGGATCGAGATCACCGGCGATGACTCGCCCGGCCTCATCGCGCGCGTCAGCGAGGCGCTGCGGCCGATGGGCGCCAACATCGTCGAGCTGAATTCAGAGAGCGTCCCCGGCGCCGCGCGCTTCATGCTGCGCATGGCGATCTCCGTGCCGAAGGGCAAGGAGGCCGTCTGCATGTCCACCATCGCCAACACCGCTGGGCAGATGAACCTGTCGTGCAAGTGGGAGCAGGTTTGATGCTGCATCCCAACTGCGCGCTTTCCTCTTCTCTTGTGAGCGACTGCAAATGATGAAACGACTGAAATCGCTGTTCGCGTGGGAAGGATCAGGGCTGGGCCGGCTTCCAGGCCGATTTCCAGGCTGAAATCCGCCGGTCAGCTTCTGCGATCTCCGTAGCCGTCAGACCTTTCTTGGCCTCCGCTCTGTATTTTGCGGCTTGGCTACTCCAATTAGGATCCAGCTCCGCCAGAGAAAGCCAGACATAAGCCTCGAGCATATCTCGCTCGGCGCCTTGTCCGTGATAGTAGTGAAGCCCCAGATTGAAAAGACCACCGACGTTACCCTGCACCGCCGATAGCCTGCACCAGTAAATCGCTTTTGGAAGGTCGGGGTTGGCCGGGCTCCCACTGGATAGCGCGACACAGAGATTGGCCTGCGCACTGGAATCACCTTGCTCGGATGCCAACCGTAACCACTTCTCGGCTTGATCCCAATCCTTCTCTACCCCGAATCCATGCATGTAGAGGAATCCAACAAACCCCTGAGCTCGGGCTTCTCCCTCCCGAGCCAGCGGGAGTGCGAGCCGAAAGGCCGTCGAGTCGTCTCCCGCAACATGAGCAGCGACGACGTCGTCCCACGTGTCGGCCATCGACTTCGGCGTGCCGAGTAGGCAAGCAGCGGCAACCATCAGAGCACGTGCCAGCCTCCCGGCCCAACGACTACTGTGGACATCGTCGAGGAAGACGGAGGCCCGAACCAAGTTTGCGAGCCCTGCTACGGCTTCGGGCACACCAAATTTTCCTGCGCCTTCTCCACGTCCAGCACATAGCGCGGGCGGGTGGTGCATTGCGCGTTGTAGGTCTCGATGGTGGTGCGCAGCTGGTTCAGCTGCTGGGTGTAAGCGGGGCGGATCTGCAGCTGGATCAGGTTGCGCAGCGCGATCTGCTGGGCGATCAGGTCCTGCAGCACCTGCTGGCCGACCGTATCGCTCGACGGGGTGCGCGCCGCCTGCGCCTTGATCTGCGTGTCGAGGTTGGTCAGCTCCTGCTGGCGCTCCTGCAGCAAGCCGCCCTGCACGTCCGCGTTCGACTGCTGCTGATCCAGGACCTCTCTCTGGCACAGGCAGGCCGCGATCTCGTCCGGCGTCATGGCGGGGCCGGCCGGCGGCGTGGACTGCGCTGCCGCACGCGGCGACCAGCCAACCAGCGCGATCGCGACCAGCAGGGCAAAGGAAACGAGCGGGCGGGCGGCAGAAAGTCGGCGCATGGCGGCTCCGGTGTAATTGCATTATCGACTCCGTCCCGATTATGGCAGTCTTGCCGCGCTTTCAACAACCTCGACGACCGACCCCCATCCCATGCGTATCGCAATCGTCGGCGCCGGCCTGCTGGGCGTGGCGTCCGCCTATTACCTGGCAAAAGAAGGCCACGAAGTCCTGGTGGTGGACCGCCAGCCGGCGCCTGCCCGCGAGACCAGCTTTGCCAATGCCAGCCTGCTGACGCCGAACCATTCCTTCTCCTGGGCCGCGCCCGGCGCACCCTGGCTGCTGCTGAAGTCGCTATGGCAGGCGGACAGCGGGCTCAAGCTGAAGCCGCACATGAGCGGCCAGCTGCTCGACTGGGGCATGCGCTTCCTGCGCAATTGCACGCCGGCCCGGCACCGGGCCAACAGCCTCGCCAAGACCAGGCTGTGCTTCTACTCCATGGCGGAGACCGATCGGGTGACGCGCGAGACCGGGATCGATTGGCAGCGCGGCACCACCGGCGTGCTGTATCTGTTCCGCGACCGCCACGAACTGGAAATGAACGACCAAAGCCTGGCGCTGCTGCGCGAGGTTGGTGCGGCGATCAAGCCGATCACCTGGGACGAAGTGGTTGCGCTGGAGCCCGGCCTTGCGCACGTCCGCTCCAAGTTCGTCGGCGCGCTGCATGGCACCTCCGACGAGGTCGGCGACGCACGGCGCTTTACCGAAGGCCTGGCGGAGGTGTGCAAGGAGCGCGGCGTCACCTTCCGCCTGTCCACTGTGATCGACGGGCTCGCGACTGACGGTGACCGCGTGACCGCGCTGAAGACCGCGAACGGTGAGATCAAGGCCGATGCGTTCGTGCTGGCTGCCGGCAGCTATTCGCCGCAGCTCGCGCGCCAGGCGGGACTGCGTCTGCCGATCTATCCGGTCAAAGGCTATTCGCTCACGGCGCCGGTCGGCGATCCGGAACAGGCGCCGCGCACCGGCGGCCTGGATGAAGGCACGCTGGTCGCGTTCGCGCGCCTCGGCGATCGCGTCCGCATGACATCGGTCGCCGAGGTCGGGGGCTACGACACCGGCCACAGACCGGAGAATTTCGCGAAAATTCTAGCGACCGGTCGCGAGTTGTTCCGCGATGGCATCACGCTCGATCGCGCGGAATTCTGGGCCTGTCTCCGCCCGGCAACACCCGACGGGCCGCCCTATATCGGGCCAACTCCCATGCGCAATCTGTGGCTTAACACCGGCCACGGCTATCTGGGCTGGACCATGTGCTGCGGGTCCGCCCGGCTGCTGGTCGATCAAATGTCTGGCAGAGAGGCGGAACTGGACACCCGTCTGTATCGTTATGGACGATATTGATGTGGCGGCGCGATACTCTTGGTAATCGACGGTTAAGACCCCTAGATTAGCGTCATGAGCATGCGAATCACGCGAACCCTTCTGGCTTGTTCGGCATTCGCGCTGCTGCTGGGTCAGCCGGCGCTGGCTCAGGATGCTCCGACCGATTGGGAGCAGGCGTCGATCGACGGCAGAGCCGTCGCGGTCGCCAGCGCAACCACCTATACCCCCATCCCCGCCGGCTCGGCCCTGGATGTCTCGACTGCCGCCAGCAGCCAACTCGCGAGCAACGCGGTCGAACTCACCAGCGGTACGCTGAAGCAGGACGGCTTCACGATCGCGCGCGACGCACCCTATGCGCTGGATGTCACCGCGGTCCTGGTCCGCGGCGTCGGCCAGGAACAGAACGTGCCGCGCGCCAACCAGGGCACGACCAGGGGCGATGGCTATACGAACCCGGAGAATACCGCGCCCGGCGATTCACTCACCCAGGGCAACTTCTTCGACAATACGCGCGGCGCCTTCCTGTCGCCGGCCGAGCCGCAGCGCGGCGGCCACCTGCTGCGGGTCACCCTGTCGGTCTACGACCGCAAGAGCGGCCTCTATGTCTGGCGCGGCCAGGTGGAGCGCGACAGCCTCGAGGTCGACGTCGATTCATCGGTACGGCAGATGGTGCCTGCCCTGCTCGCGCATTTCGGCGAAGCGCTGCCGCCGACCGCGATTCCGCTGAAGTAGCTTTCGGCTACATGAAATCCCGCGGGATGGAGAATACATCCTGGTCGGAGAAGATTCGTTCCCCATTGAAATAGGCATCCACCGTCGCGGTGAAGTGGAAGTGCGTCGCGTCGCCCTTCAGCGTCGTGCGCGTGACGCTGCGGGCCATCCAGTGGCCGCGCGACAGTTCGTGGTGATAGACGCAATCTGCTTCGGCTGACAGCGGATCGTCGGGCCGGATGCGATAGCGTTCGGTGCCCGCGCAATCCAGCCGCCAGTCGATGTCATCGTAGCGGATGCCGCCGCTGTCCTTCACCATCAACAGCTCGGTCGCGCCGGTCGACACGTCGCGGGTGATGGTGCGGTGCCAGTCGGCATCGCGCGTGACCGTAAAGGGCTCCGCGGCAGACTTGGCGGGCGGATCGAAAGCGCGCAACGCGGCGTCTTCCGCGTGCGCCGGCCGCACCGGCAGCTCGAGCCGGCTGTCTCCGGTATGCACCGTGACTGTGGCAGCGTACGGGCCAGGCCAGAGCTGCGGCCAGCACGCGGTCGAGATCGCGACCCGCAGGCGGTGCCCGGCGGACAGCTGGTAGGCGATGGTGTTGAGCGGGATGGTGGCGCGATAGACCTTGCCCGGCTCCAGCAGCATTGGATTGGCCTGATCCCAGGCGTGGTTGAGCCCGAACAGGGTGTAGGTGATGCGGGTCGAGGCGCCGTCCGGCGCGACGTCGTTGAGGCGTACGCAAATCTTCGCGACCGGCTGGTCGACGGAGAAGGCAAGATGCAGGCGCGGCGCCCCGAAGAAGGCAAGCGGCGCGTCCAGCGGCAACGTGTCGAAGCACAACGAGTTGCCATCGTCGATGCGCTGATCGCCGGGGAAGTCGCCGTCGCTGCCGCCGTAGGAGCACCATTCCACCGTCATGAGGCCGGTGTTCTGCGGCGACTTGAGCGATAGCGCGACGTCGGGCTGCCGCGTCGGCTCCAGACCGCGCGCGCCGAGCCAGAAATCCCGCATCGTGATGCTGGGAGCCGGCCAGTCGCGATGGGCGATCCAGCGTCCCGGCCGTTCAGCGGCGCAGGGATCGGGCGCGTGCGAGCTGTTCATCCAGACGCGCAGCTTCGGCTCTCGCATCAGGCCGGTCTCGCGGCCCTTCAGCCAGTGATCCCAGAAGCGCAGCGCCTCCTGCAGGAAGCCGATGGCCGGCCCGGGGAGCGCATTGTGGGGGTAGGCATGGCCCCATGGTCCCGCGAGGCCGATGCAGGGCGCCTTCAGCGTCTCGACCAGGCGCGCGACGGCGTTGGAGTAGCCGTCCTCCCAGCCGCCGACGGCGAACACGGCGCATTCGATGGCGTCGTAGTTCTCGCAGGCCGAGCCCTGGCGCCAGTAATCGTCGCGCCGCTGGTGCCCGTACCAGATGCGCGCCGGATACTTGTAGTGCTTGAGGCGTTCGAGCCACATGTCGCGCCAGCGGTCGCCGACGATCGCCGGATCGGGCGGCTGCGAGACGAAGGCATACATCGCCGACGACCAGGCGAAATTGTCGTGCAGCAGGCAGCCCTGCATGTAGTGCACATCATCGTTATAGCGGTCGTCCGACGCACAGACGGTGATAATCGCCTTCAAGGCCGGCGGCCGGTGCATCGCCACCTGGAGCGCATTGAAGCCGCCCCAGGAGATGCCCATCATCCCGACCTTGCCGCTGCACCACGGCTGCGCCGCGATCCAGGCGATCGCCGCGACCAGATCCGCCTGCTCCGCCGGCGTGTATTCGTCGTCGGGCAGGCCTTCGGAATCACCGGTGCCGCGCAGATCGATGCGCAGCGACGCATAGCCATGGCCGGCAAAGTAGGGATACATCTCCTCGTCGCGGCTCTTCAGGCCGTCTCGCTTGCGGTATGGCAGGCAGTCAATGACGGCAGGCACCGGATCGGCCTCGGCATCCTCCGGCAGCCACATCCGCGCCGCCAGCCGGATGCCGTCAGGCATCGGAATCCACACGTTCTCGACGCAGCGGATACGCCGCGGAAACTCGGTCACCACGTCCATGGCGACCTCACTGCAGGACGAAATAGGCCAGCAGCGGCAATGTCAGGAACGACAGCGCGGTGGAGATCACGACCATCGCGGCGACGTCGGCATGCGCCCGGCCGTAGTACTGCGCGAACAGGAAGTTGAAGACCGCGACCGGCATCGAGCTCTGGATGATGAGCACGCCCGCCGCCTTGTCCGGCAGCTCGTAGATGTGCACGACCGCGAGTGCGATCAGGAAGCCGCCCGCCAGCCGCACGCAGGACAGCAGCAGGTTGCGGCCGAGCTCGTTGACCTTCAGCTGCGCCAGCGACACGCCGAGGGTCAGCAGCATCATCGGGATGGTGATATCGCCCAGCACGCCGATGGTGTTCTCGATCCAGGTCGGCAGCTCGAGTCCCAGCAAAATCAGGGCGATCGAGATCAGCACCGCATAGATGGTCGGCGTGCGGATCAGGCGCGACAGCGACAGGTTGCCCGCCGACAGCGAGATGCCGAGCGTGAACTGCAGCGTCACCGTGCAGCTGAAATAGACCACGGCCAGCGCCAGCCCCTCCGGTCCGAACGCGAACAAGGCGAGCGGCAGGCCCATGTTGCCGGTGTTGGGAAAGGTCAGCGCCGGCAGGTAGGAGTTGATGGAGAGCTTCAGTACCTTGAGCACCACGAAGCCCAAAACGAGGAACCCGGCCACCGCCGTCAGCACCGCGACGCCCATCTCCGCCATCGCCTTGGGCGTGATGTCCAACGTCATCAGCGCGTGCGCCACCAGGCACGGCGTGCCGATGTTGGTCGCGATGTCGGTCAGGAACACGCTGTCGAAACGCCGGCCGATCCTGGCCCAGATGAACCCGATGCCGGCCACGAGCAGCACCGGCAGCACCACCGCGCTCAACTGGCTCAGCACGCAGCAAATCCCCCGCGTTCACGATCTTGACCCCCGCTTATTGCATAGGAACGGCGATTGCCGCAGCCCCAACCTTCGCCCTACGATGGATGGCGATAAGCTGTATACAGCTTTGCACAGGTTCGCAACTCGACGAGGAAAATGGCATGCGACCGAATCAGGTCGGCGGTCACGCGGCGATCGCGCTGCTGGAAGCCTACGGGGTCGATACGGTGTTCGGAATTCCGGGCGTCCACACGCTCGAACTCTATCGCGGCCTGGCCGACCGCAAGATGCGCCATATCGGCGTGCGCCACGAGCAGGGCGCGGGGTTCATGGCCGATGGCTATGCCCGCGCCTCCGGCCGCCCTGGCGTCTGCTGCCTGATCACCGGACCTGGCCTGATGAACGCCGCGACGCCCATCGGGCAGGCGTATTCGGATTCGGTGCCGGTCCTGGTGTTGGCGAGCGTCAATGACAGCGACGACCTCGGCAAGGGCCGTGGCCGGTTGCACGAAATCACCGACCAGCACGCGGCGATCCAGCCGCTGACCGGCCTCACCCGCACCATCCGGTCGCCAGCTGAATTGCCTGACGCCATGGCCGAGGCGTTCCGCCTGTTCGAGGCCGGCCGTCCCCGCCCCGCCGTTTTCAACCTGACGCTCGACATGCTGCGCGCACCGGCGACGGTGGGTGACGCGCGGCGCAGCCGGGCCGAACGACCGCAGGCCAAGACCGCCGACCTCGACGCCGCCGCCAAGCTGATCGACGCGGCGGAACGGCCGATGGCGATCTTCGGTGGCGGCTGTGTCGACTGCGCGGGCGAGGCGCGCGCGTTCCTGCGCAAGTCCGGCGCCATTGGCCTGACCACCACGGCGGGCAAGGGCGTGATCGCGGATTCCGATCCGGCGACCTTGAGGTCCACGCTGCAAAGCGATGCCACGCAGAAGGCACTGGCAGACGCTGATCTGGTGATCGCAATCGGAACAGAGCTTGCAGAAACAGACCATTGGAGCAACTCGCTCACCTTCCGCGGCAAGCTGATCCGGATCGATCTGGACGCTCCCACGCTGAGCCGCGACTATCCGCCGACGGTTGCCTTGCTGGGCGACGCCGGGCCGACCTTGGCCGCGCTGACCGAACGCATCCGCGCCGGTCGCAAGCCCGACAGCGCGCGCGTCGGCGCCATCCGGGGCGCCAATGCGACCGACATCCCGCCGCTGGAGCAGAAGCACATCGCCGTCCTGAACGCCGTGCGCGCGGCGCTGCCGCAGGACGGCCAGGTCTTCACCGACATGACCCAGATCGCCTACACCGCCAACTTCTACTTCCCATGCGAGGTGCCGCGGCGCTGGTTCCACCCGCTCGGCTTCGGCACCCTGGGCTATGCCATGCCGGCGGCCATCGGCGGCCAGATCGCGTGCCCCGACCGGCCGACCATCGCCATCGTCGGCGACGGCGGCTTCCTGTTCACGGTGCAGGAACTGGGGACCGCCGTGGAGCTGGGCCTGCCACTCCCCATCCTGGTCTGGAACAACGATGCCTTCGGGCAGATCGCCTATGGCATGAACAAGCGCGACATCCCGGAGCTGGGGGTGCGGCAGCGTAATCCCGACTACCTTGCCCTGGCGCATGCGTTTGGCGCCGGTGCAGTCCGGCCGGACAGCCTGCCCGCCCTGACGGACGCAATCGGCACAGCCTTCAATGCCAAGGGGCCGACCCTGATCGAAGTCCGGGAGGACGCGTCCTTCCTTTCGTGACCGGCAAAGTTTGCCGACCTGGTTTGTGAATCCAGTGATCGAAATTGCTGATTTTACAGGATATTTTGGACACACCGGAATGGCATGGCGTTTGCGTTAATGATCCCTGGTTAGAAGAACCAAGGAGATTACCCCGATGCTACCTGCTCTGGCTCAAGCCCTGGAAGATCCGCGCCCGATGACCGATGCGGAGCAGCGCCTTGCCTGCTTCGAGATGTTCAACACCTACTGGCAGGAGACGTCCGACCGCGGCATCCCGTTCGACACCATCGGCACCATGTCGATTTCCGCCGCGCTGTTCGCGCTGGTCGCGGCCCATGGCCAGGAGACGACCGCCGAGTTCGTGCGCGATCTCGCGAACATCGTGCTCTCCGGCGAGTTCAATTTGCCGACAGCGACGCACTGATCGGTTCGACACCGGCCGTCGAAGGCATTAAGACTACCTGCGCGCCGCATTGGCGCGGCAGCGGGGTTGATATTCGGTCGATGCTGGTCCGTATTGCGATTTGCCTGGCGCTGCTCGGCGGCGCCATGGCGCCATTCATGGCTGCCGGTCCGGCCTACGCGGTAACGATGGACGACGTGCGCGCGGCGATCGCCGAAAAGCGCCCGTTCGACGCGTTCCAATATCTCAAGGAACTGGCCGAGGCGGGCAATCCCGAGGCGCAATACGAGCTCGGCGGCTTCTATCACTGGGGCCGCGTCAGCTCGGCCGACTTCACCAAGGCCCGGCAATGGTATGAACGGGCGGCGAAGCAGGGCAATGTCGACGCCATGCTCGGCCTCGCGGTCATCTACGGCCACGGTCAGGGCGTTGCGCAGGACAAGGCGGCCTCGTTCCGCTGGCTGGTCCTGGCGAGCAGCCAACATCTCGCGCCCGAGGATGCTGCCCGGGTTGCCGCCGCGCGTGAGGATCTGGCCAAGCATCTGACCGCCCAGCAGATCGAGGCGGCGCTGGCAGAAGCCCGCAGCTTCGCCCCCAAGCCGGAATAGCCGTCATGTCGAGCGGTCAGCGCATCGAAGCGGCTGCCGCCCTGGTGCACGGGGCGATCGGGTCGAGCCCGCAGATCTCCTGGCCCCTGCTGTCCCAGCGCATCGGCGCCGAGACCTGGGTCAAGCACGAGAACCACCTGCCGACCGGCGCCTTCAAGGTGCGCGGCGGCCTCACCTACATCGACCGCCTGCGCCGCGAGCAGCCGAACGCCCGGGGCGTCATTGCCGCCACCCGCGGCAATCACGGCCAGAGCATCGCCTTCGCCGCGCGCCAGTTCGGCCTGCCTTGCGTGGTGGTCGTGCCGCACGGCAACAGCCGGTCCAAGAACGCCGCCATGCGCGCCTATGGCGCGGAGCTGATCGAGACCGGCCACGACTTCCAGGCCACCTACGAGGCGACCCGGGCGATTGCCGAGGAGCGCAAGCTGCATTTCGTGCGCTCGTTCGATCCCGCGCTGGTGGCCGGCGTCGCGACCTACGGCTGGGAGCTGATGCGCGCCGTCCCGGACCTTGCGACGATCTATGTGCCGATCGGCCTCGGCTCCGGCATCTGCGGGACCATCCATGCGCGCGATCTGCTGGGGCTGAAGACCGAGATCGTCGGCGTGGTCGCGGACAATGCCGCCGCCTACGCCCTGTCGTTCGAGGCCAGGCGACCGCTCTCGACCAACTCGGCGGACACCATCGCCGACGGCGTCGCCTGCCGCGTGCCGTCCGAGGACGCGCTGGAGACCATCTGGCGCGGTGCCGCGCGGGTCGTCCGCGTCAGCGAGGACGAGATCAAGGCCGCCATGCGCACCTATTTCGCAGACATCCACAACGTTGCCGAGGGTGCAGGCGCCACCCCGCTCGCCGCCGCGCTCAAGGACAAGGCGCGCCGGCCAGGAAAGGTCGGGCTCATCCTGTCCGGCGGCAACGTCGATACCGACGTCTACGCGCAGGTGCTCAGCGCATAGGCGGCGTCACCGCTCCTGGACGCAGGAGTAGTAGGTCGCGCTCTGGTGGAAGTTGGTGTTGACTGCGCGAACCTTCACTTTGCTCGCGCCCAGGATCTCGACGCAGCCCTCGCTGACGTTGCCGCTGCTGGACCAACGGCTGTTGGCGCGGTAGCG
>DATFDU010000222.1:0-6148 GCA_035251915.1 Dongiaceae bacterium
TGAACGTCGATGAAATTGACGAACGCGCTGCCGCTCGCGGTCATGAGCCCAGCCCAACCCCTTCCCTGATAGACCGGCACTCTTCGACGATCGGCGGAACGTTTCATCTCGCTCTCGCCTCGACATGCCGGTCTTTTTGAAGGACCTCAATTCGGCCCTCAAGTCAATGCGGAATCTGTTTTTGCGGCTTCGCTCCGGCACCAAGTGTGCCACACCCTGACCGTCTGGTTAGGTCCCCGTCGCGTGCGTGCTTCGCAGGGTTCCGAGGCCGATGGGAATTTGATGATGCGCGCTTGCATCCTGCGGCTGAGTTACCCGTACGGATTTGCCGCACGCGCGCCGTCGAAGCGCGCACGGAGAAGAGGCAGAGAATTGGTTCCGCTGATCGCGCACCAATGGGACCGCCATTAGCGCAAATGACCTAAGCCAGACGTGGCGCGACACAGTAACTCCTTGCCATCCAATAACAAATGCCAATTAACTGAATCGACCAATTACGATGCACTATGGGACCTTGCTGTGCGGCACGTGGACCTTGACCTGCTGCGTACATTCCAGGCGGTGGTGGAGACCGGAAGCTTCGCCAACGCGGCAGAGCAATTGGGGTGCACGCAGCCCGCGGTCAGCCTGCAGGTGAAGCGGCTCGAGACCTTGTTCGGCCAGACGCTGATCGAGCGCGCGCGGCCGGCGCGCGCGACGGAGCCGGGCCAGACCGTGCTCGGCTACGCGCGCCGCATGCTGCGCCTCAACGACGAGTTGCTCGGCCGCTTCGACAATGCGCGCGAAGGCATCGTGCTGCGCGTCGGCATTCCCAACGACTTCTCGGTCGCGATGCTGCCGATGGCGCTCTCGCGCTTCGCGGCGAATGAGCCAGGCGTCATTCTCGACCTGCAGTCCGACCTCAGCACCTCGCTGCTGGAAGGGTTGCGCACCGGCCAGTTCGACCTGGTGGTCGCGATGACCACGGAGCGCGTGAGCGATCTCGCGCTCAAGATCTGGACCGAGCGGCTGGTGTGGATCGCCGCGCCCGGCCACAAGCCCGCCGCCGACCGGCCGCTGCCGCTGATCTGCTATCCGGAGGGCTGCATTTATCGCGGCCGCATGCTGAAGCGGCTGTCCGAGGATGGCCTGCCGTGGCGCATCGCCATGACCTCATCCTCCTTCACCAGCATCGTCGCGGCGGTCGAATCCGGCCTCGGCGTCTCGGCCTTCGCCGAGAGCACGGCGCCGGCGGAACTGGTGGTGGAGCGCCGCAAGCCGTGGCCCGACCTCGGCACCGTCAGCGTTGGCCTCTACCGCCATCCCGACGGCGCCAACGGCGCCGGCCAGCGCCTGGCGGACTATCTCATGGATAGCCTAGACACCGTGGAGCGCAAGTCGCGCAAGCGCGGGGAGTGAGCTAGACCGCCACCGGCAGCGACAGCTCGCGCCAGCAGGCGTCGAGCGCGCGGGTGAGGCTGTCGATCAGCGCATCGTCATGCAGCGGCGAGGGCGTGAAGCGCAGGCGCTCGGTGCCCTTGGGCACGGTCGGGTAGTTGATCGGCTGGGCGTAGTGCCCGTGCTGGCGCAGCAGGCGGTCGCTGATCGCCTTGCAGGCGCCGGCATCGCCGACCCTCACCGGCACGATGTGGCTGTCGTTCGCCATCACCGGCAGGCCGATGGCGCCAAGCCGCGCCTTCAGCGTGCGGGCGCGGTCCTGATGACGCGCACGCAAATCCTGCGCGCCGCGGATCACGCCAAGGCTGGCGCGCACGCCGGCGACGATGGCGGGCGGCAGTGCGGTGGTGAAGATGAAGCCGGGCGCATAGGAGCGCACGAAATCGACCAGCGCGGCGGAGCCTGCGACGTAGCCGCCGATCAGCCCGAACGCCTTGGCGAAGGTGCCTTCGATCACGTCGATGCGCTGGGCGAGCCGGTCGCGCGCGGCGATGCCGGCGCCGCTCTCGCCATACATGCCGACCGCGTGGACCTCGTCGAGATAGGTGAGGGCGCCGAACTCGCGCGCCACCTCGCAGATCGCGGCGATCGGCGCGATGTCGCCGTCCATGGAGTAGATCGATTCGAACGCGACGATCTTCGGCCGCTTGCGGTCGTGCCCCGCCATCAGCGCGCGCAGATGCTGCGCGTCGTTGTGGCGGAAGATGTGATACTCGGCGCGGCTGTTGCGGATGCCGGCGATCATCGAGGCGTGGTTGTGGGCGTCGGAATAGACGATGGCGTTCGGCAGGTGGCACGCCAGCACGCCGAGCGTCGCCTCGTTCGACACGAAGCCGGAGGTGAACAGCAGCGCCGCTTCCTTGCCGTGCCAGGCGGCGAGCTCGCGCTCCAGCAGGACGTGGCCGTGGCTGGTGCCGGAGATGTTGCGCGTGCCGCCGGCGCCGGCGCCCTGGCCGGCGATGGCGGCCTGCATCGCCGCGATCACGTCCGGATGCTGGCCGAGGCCGAGATAGTCGTTGGAGCACCAGATGGTGATCTCGCGCGCCGGCCCGTCCGGCCGCTCGCGCCACAGGGCGCGCGGGTAGCGGCCTGCCTGGCGCTCCAGGTCGGCAAACACGCGATAGCGGCCCTCGGCCTTGAGATCGCCCAAACGGTCGCGAAAGAACTGCTCGAAATCCATCGACCCTGAAATCCCGCCCGGGCATTCCGTCCGGGCCATTCTCCTGATGTGCGGTTCACAAACTATGAAGGGCTTTCGTTCCCGTGGCTATGCGCGATTTGGGCGCATCTGCCGCTCGATGTCCGCAAAGGGAATCGCCTCGGCCGCGAACGAGAAGGTGCCCTGATCGCGGATCTCCCGCGCCGCCCGCACCAGCGAGCCAAGGGCCGCCCGCGCCAGCGAGGAGCCGAGGCTGATCCGCTTCACACCCGCCTCGGCCAATTGTGGCACCGAGAAAACGCCGCCGGCCAGCCCCATCACGACATTGACTGGCCTCGAAACGCTGCTGCAGACGGTGCGGATCTGCTCGAACGTGGTGAGGCCGGGGGCATAGAGCACCTCGGCGCCCGCCTGCTCGAACGCCTGCAGGCGGCGGACGGTGTCGTCGAGGTCCGGCCGGCCGTGCAGGAAATTCTCCGCCCGGGCGGTCAGCACGAACGGGATCGGCAGGGCGCGCGCCGCCTCGACCGCCGCCGTCACGCGCTCCACGGCATGGGCGAAATCGTAGATCGGCCGCGCGTCATCGCCGCTCGCATCCTCGATCGAGCCGCCAGCAAGGCCGACCGCCGACGCGGCGCGGATGGTCTCCGCGCAGGCCTCGGGCGCATCGCCGAAGCCGTTCTCCAGATCGGCGGAAACCGGAAGGTCTGTCGCCTCCACGATGGCGCGCGCATTGGCCAGCGTCGTGTCGCGGCCGATGCCGCCGCCGCCATCCTGCCGGCCCAGCGTGAAGGCACAGCCCGCGCTGGTGGTCGCCAGCGCCTCGAACCCGAAGGCGTTCAAGAGCAGGGTCGAGCCGGCATCCCACGGATTGGGGATGACAAACGCCCCGGGCCGCTGATGCAGTGCGCGGAAGGCGAGGGCTTTTTCGAGCTGGGTGGGCATGGCTGAGCTCCGATGGGACACTGTGATCGGCTCTACCCTAGCGCCGACTGCAGCCAAAGTCTGGCAGTGTCTCAATTTAGTCGATGCGGATAATACCGCGTGGACGGCGCCATCCATCCGAGCACCGTCTCGAGAGCTACGTCGAGAGCCGCGGCCACCTCTGAGACTGAAACCGTCCAGCTTGTTGGATCGTCCATGTCTCTCCGCCCCTCGACGCAAGCCGCATACACTTTGGTTCGTCCATTGAGAGGAGGATCAATCGAAATCTGGAAGCATTCCCCGGCCAGGCTCGATACATAGGCGCAACGCGTCTCCTGCTCACCTGACTTGGTGTAAAGGAGCAGAGAGTTCGCAGATGACCACTCTTCGACTTCGCGGTCGATCGAGGCGTAGATCATTGGTCCGACCGCCAAACCTGGGAGCGCCTACGCCGCCGCGCTGAGGTGGCCTTCGCGCTTCAGCCATTTCTCGGTGTCTTCGAGCGCCTTCGCGAAGCGGTCGAACAGGCTGTCGATCTCCGCCTCGGTCGCCACCATCGGCGGGCAGATGGCGAGCGAATCCGCGACCGGCCGCACGATCAGGCCGTGATCGTGACCCATGCGCACCAGGTTCGCGCCGACCAGCAGCGAGGGATCGAAGCCCGCCTTGGTCTTCTTGTCCTTCACCAGCTCGATCGCGCCGACCAGGCCGACACCGCGGCATTCGCCGACCAGCGGATGACCGGCGAAGGAATGCAGCCGCTTCTGGAAATGCGGCGTCAGATCGCGCACGCGCTCGACGATCTTCTGCTCCTCGTAGATCTTCAGCACCTCGACCGCGCAGGCGGCGGACGCCGGATGGCCCGAATAGGTGATGCCATGTGCGAAGCTGATGTTCTTGCTGCTGTTGTCGCGCAGCGCCTCGTACACGCGCTGGTTCATCATGATGGCGGCGATCGGCATGAAGCCGGCCGACAGCTGCTTGGCGGTGGTGAGGATGTCCGGCTTCATGCCAAAGGTCTGCGAGCCCCAGAAATTGCCGGTGCGTCCGAAGCCGCAGATCACCTCGTCGGCAACCAGCAGCACGTCGTGCTTCTTGAGCACCGCCTGGATCTTGTCCCAATAGGTGCGCGGCGGAACGATGACGCCGCCCGCGCCCATCACCGGCTCGGCGATGAAGGCCGCAACGGTGTCCGGCCCTTCGGCCAGGATCATCTTCTCCAGGCTCTCCGCGCAGCGGCTCGCGAACTGCTCCTCGCTCTCGCCCGGTTGGCCGAAGCGGTAGTAGTGCGGACAGTCGGTGTGCAGGATGCCGGCGATCGGCAGGTCGAAATCCTTGTGGATCGCGGGCAGTCCGGTCAGCGACCCGGCCGCCATGGTGACGCCGTGATACGCCTTCACACGCGAGATGAACTTCTTCTTCTGCGGCCGGCCGAGACCGTTGTTCAGGTAGCGCACCATCTTGATGACGGTGTCGTTGGCCTCGGAGCCGGAATTGCAGAAATAGGCCTTGGACATCGGCACCGGCGCCAGGCTCACCAGTTTCTCCGCCAATTCGACGACCACCGACGCCGTCTTCTGCGTGAAAGTGTGGTAGTAGGGCAGCGCCTGCATCTGCGCGACGATCGCCTGGGTGATGCGCGGCACCTCTCCGAAGCCGAGCGAGCAGCACCACAGGCCGGCGAGCCCGTCCATGTACTCCTTGCCGTCCTCGTCATAGATGTAGACGCCTTTGCCGCGCGTGACGACGAAGCCGCCCTCTTTCTCGTTCTTAAGGGCGTTGGTGTAGCCGTGGAAATGGAAGGCGGCATCCTTCGCCGCCAGGGAATTCGGCCTCGGGCTCATGATTCTCGCATCCTCAGACAAAGCGAAGGCCAGCGACGAGGCTGGCCAGCAACAGGTCAGGCCATAATATCCGTTGCCGGCGGGGCGAAGTCAAAGGCGGGATTGTACCGATGGATCAACAACAATCTAGAGCCTGCCATGCAAACCGAACATGGATTTCGTCTCGCATCGCGCTAATATCCCCGCGCTATTGCACAAGGAGCAGGCATCATGGCACTAGGGATTTGCGTCGGTGGCGTTTCGGGTTGGACCGGCAGCGCGGTGGCGCGCGGCGTGCTGGATGAGCCCGACCTCGAACTCTCGGGCGCGGTCGCGCGCAAAGTGAAGGGCGAGGATGCCGGCCAGGTGGTGGGGCGCACTGGCATCGGCCTGGCGGTCGCGGACAGCGTCGATGCCGCGCTCGAGCGGGGCGGCATCGATGTATACGTCGACTACACCCACCCGAGCGCAGTGAAAGCCAACGTAATCGCCGCGCTCAATCGCGGCGTGCCGGCGATCGTCGGCACCTCGGGCCTCGGCGCCGCCGACTATGCGGAGATCGCCAAGGTCGCGGAGGCGCGCGGCCTCGGCGTGGTCGCGAGCGGCAACTTCTCGATCACCGCCGCGCTGCTGCAGCATTTCGCGCTGATCGCCGCGCGCCACGTGCCCGAGTTCGAGATCATCGACTACGCCAAGTCGACCAAGCCCGACGCGCCGAGCGGCACCGCCAACGAGCTCGCCGAGCGCCTGCAGGAGGTCCGGGAACCGAAGATCGACCTCCCGCAGGACCAGGTCGCCGGCCGCC